>NZ_JBEOPQ010000024.1:0-68195 GCF_040310285.1 Pseudomonas sp. HY2-MNA-CIBAN-0224
ACTCTGCCCCCGCGCGCGCTCTTCAACTCTAGACCCAGTTTGCTGCGCGACAGCGCGGCGTCGAAGACGGGGCGGCCACTCTTATCAAACATAAAATAAGTGATTGATTCTAAAGGCCTTGTAGGAGCGAGCTTGCTCGCGATCTTTTGATCTTTATCTAAGAGCAACCCTCACCCTAGCCCTCTCCCGTAGGAGAGGGAACCGATTGGGGGATGCTGAAGATATTCGGCGGCCTGTTTGCTGCGCGACAGCGCGGCGTCGAAGACGGGGCGGCCACTCCTACAAGAGAGGTGGCTCAGTTAAGCATCTCGCCCTGCATCTCTTCGAGCAGGGCCTGGATCCCGTCGAGGCGCTGCTGCGGGTCGTCCACTTGCAGCAGGTCGAGTTTGTCTTCTTCGGCAAAGGGCAGCAGGTAGGCCAACTGATTGGCCAATGATTGTTGCCCGGTAACCTCAGTGTTCATGTTCAACGCGGCAACCATCGGGTGTTCCGCCAGGGCTTTGAGCAAGGCCAGCAGGTCCTGGTCCTCTTCCTGCAACGGTTGCTCCGGGATCTCGTCCAGCCATTGCACGTCGGCCATCAGCAGGTTGTCACGCTGCAACTCGGTGTTCAGCACCTCAAAACGCCGCCCCCCCTCGACGCGGATCCCCAGCAGGCCGTTTTCCTGCTTCTGGAAATCACTCACCCGCGCTTCACAACCAATCCCGGCGATATCGGGCTCGATGTCGCCGGTTTCGCTGCCCTCCAGAATGCACACCACGCCAAAACCGCTGCCTTGCTTCATGCAGCGGGCAATCATGTCCAGGTAACGGGCTTCAAACACTTGTAGATCCAGCACGCAGCCCGGGAAAAGGACGGTGCTCAAGGGGAACAATGGCAGCTTCATACAACCCTCCTTACACCACGAGGGTCACGGCCAGCGGCAGAAAGACCGCCGTGCCTACGCCCATTAGACTCATTGCCAACGCCGCAAAAGCACCCGCCTCTTCGCCTTCGTGCAACGCCACTGAAGTGCCCACCGCATGGGCCGTCATGCCCAGCGCCATGCCACGGGCTTCAGGGCTGTGCACCTTAAGTAGGTTCAACAGGGGTGGGCCGAAAATGGCCCCGATCACCCCGGTGATCAACACAAACACCGCCGCCAGCGCCGCCACACCGCCAATCTGTTCGGCCACCAGCATGGCAATCGGCGAGGTCACGGATTTAGGCGCCAGGGTCATCAGCACCATGTGCTCGGCACCAAACCACCACGCCAACAGCACCACCAACCCGGTTGCAAACACACCGCCTATGACCAGCGTAGTAAAAATAGGCCAGAACAGCTGGCGGATTCGCCGCAGGTTCAAGAACAGCGGCACCGCCAGCGCGACCGTGGCCGGGCCCAGCAAGATGGTGAGGATGTCGGTGCTTTTGCGGTATTCGTCATAGGTCAGCCCGCAACTGACCAGCACTCCAATCACCAGCAACATGCTGGCCAGCACCGGTTGCAGAAAGATCCAGCGGGTTTTCTCGTAGCCGGCGAGGACCAGTTGATAAGCCCCCAGGGTGATGCCGATGCCAAACAACGGGTGATGGATCACCGACTGCCAGGCACTTTGCCATTCAACACTCATGGTCGCTCCTCACGGCTGGCGTGAGGTTTGAGCAAGCGCTGCATCAGCACGCCGACGAACGCCATGGAGATCAACAGCGACAGCACCAGCGCCCCGGCGATGGCCCAAAAATCAGCAGCAATATCGGCGGCATAAACCATCACGCCCACCGCAGGCGGCACCAGCAGCAAGGGCAAGTAACGCAAAAGACCTTTGGCCGCTTCGTTCAGAGGCTCGCTGACCTGGCCACACACCAGCAAATACACCAGTAACAGCAACAGGCCGATAATCGGGCCGGGCAGTACCGGAATGAACAAGTGGTTGAGGGCGGTGCCCAGCAATTGAAACAGCACCAGCCACGTCAGGCCGCGTAACAACATGTCATCTCTCCAGCGATCTTTTTCGCGCAGCATTATAAGCACGTCCCGACACCGCTCACCGAAGCGGATCACTTTCTGCTACCAGCTGTACTGAAAAACACAATATCTGCGCATGTTTCATCTGCCCCTATAGACAGCTTTTTTTGCTTCGGCATACTCGGCAGCCTAACTATCCGGATCCCGCTATGCGCCCACTTGCCCCCCTTGCTTTGACCCTGCTACTGACGGCCTGCGGCGATGGCGAATCGCTATTGCCGCCTGACGCACGCCTGCCCGATGGCGGCCGTTACCGGGGCGAAGTGGTCAATGGGTTGCTGCAAGGCCAGGGCCGTATCGACTATCCAAACGGCAGTTGGTACGCAGGCCAGTTCAAAAATGGCCAATGGCACGGCCAGGGCGAGTGGCACGGCAGCAACGGCGAGGTCTATATCGGCCATTTCGAGCAGGGCCTGTTCAATGGCCAAGGCAGCCTGACCACCCACAACAGCAGTTATGTGGGGGGCTTCAAGAACGGCCGTCGCGAAGGCGAAGGCACGCTCAAAGAAGGCAGCATGAGCTATCGCGGCGAGTTCCATGATGACGAGTTTTCCGGGCTCGGCCATCTGGAACTGGACGACGGCAGCCAATACGAGGGGCAATTTGCCAACGGCAAGCCCAACGGCGAAGGCAAGCGCAGCGACTCAACCGGCAATGAATTCAGCGGGCACTTCGTCAACGGCCAGCTCGAAGGCAACGGCACGTTCAACAGCGCTGATGGCGACCAATACGCCGGCGGGTTCAAAAACAACCAGTTAAACGGCAAAGGCCGCTATGAAAACGCCGACGGCGACGTCTGGATCGGTGACTTCAAAGACGGCGCATTGACCGGCAAAGGCGAACTGATCGGCGTCGATGGCAGCCACTATCGCGGCCAGTTCAGCGAGTGGCGCTTCAATGGCCCTGGCCATTTGAGCATGACTGATGGCAGCACCTACATCGGTGACTTTGCCGCCGACACGTATCAGGGCAACGGCACGCTGACCACCAGTGACGGCACGGTCGAAAGCGGTTTCTGGATCAATGGTCAGCGGGTTCGCGACGCCCAGGGCGGCCTGCTGCCCGATACCCTGGAACTGGGCCTGCTCAACCAGGGCGAATTGCTGAACCAGGCACTGCAAGCGGTCCCGGCCTCAACCCCGGCCATTGAGTTGTACAGCCTGGTGGTTGCGGGCGACGGCAAACAAAGCGTTTTCATGCGCGAAGCCGACTACGTGACCGACATGCTCGCCAGCCGTTTCGGCAGTCGCGGCCACATCACCCTGGTCAACCATCGCGACCATCTGATGGACCGCCCCATGGCCACCCGTGAAAACCTGCACCGCGCCGCCAAAACCCTGGCCGAGCGCACCGGGCCGGAAGATCTGGTGTTTATCTACCTGACCAGCCACGGCACCCAGGACCATGAACTGGTGCTCGATCAGCCGCGTCTGGAACTTGCAGACCTGCCCGCCGATGAACTCGCCGCAGCGCTGGAGCCGTTGAAAAACCGCGACAAGGTGATTGTGATTTCATCGTGCTATTCGGGGGGCTTTATCCCCGCGCTCAAAGATGAAAGAACCCTGATCATGACCGCCTCACGTACCGATCGCGTGTCATTTGGCTGCTCTGAAGAAGCCGATTTCACCTACTTCGGCAACGCCTTGTTTGCCCAGGCACTGAACCAGACCGATGACCTGCAAAAAGCCTTCAAGCTGGCTAAAGAGGCCATTGCTGAACGTGAGCAAACTGATGGCTACGAGGCGTCCGAGCCGCAAATGTGGGCGCCAAAAGGCGTGTTGAACCATTGGCAACGCCTGCGCCAGCAACAAGCCAAACGCGCTTTGCAATAAATCAGTTGAACAGCAAGCCCTCAAAGAAGGACTAAGCTGAATGTATCAAGGGAGAACTCGCATGTACTTGACGCCTCAGCACATTCTGCTCGCAGGAGCCACCGGCCTGACCGGCGAGCTTCTGCTCGACCGCCTGCTCAACGAACCTACCATCAAGCGCGTACTGGCCCCCTCGCGCAAACCATTAGCGGCTCACCCGCATCTGGAAAACCCGGTGGGTGACCCGGCCGTATTCTTGCCGCAACTGAGCGGCCCGGTAGAGGTGGCCTTCTGCTGTCTGGGCACCACCATCAAACAGGCAGGCTCAGAAGAAGCATTCCGCGCCGTGGATCACGATATGGTCGTGGCCTTTGCCAAGCGCGCCCTGGAAATGGGGGCAAAACACCTGATTGTCATCAGCGCAATCGGCGCCGATCCAAAATCCTCAGTGTTCTACAACCGGGTCAAAGGCGAGATGGAGCAATCGTTGCGCGCTCAAAATTGGCCGCAATTGACCATCGCCCGCCCGTCATTACTGATTGGCGAGCGCCAGGAAGAACGCCCCGTAGAAAAAATTGCCGGCACCCTGTCCAAGCTGATTCCAGGCAAGTACCACGGCATCGAAGCCTGCGAACTGGCCCGGGCCTTGTGGCGTTTAGCGCTGGAAGAGCAAAAAGGTGTGCGGGTGGTCGAGTCGGATGAGCTGCGCAAGCTGGGTAAATAACCGGCGGCAGTTACTAATGCGGCGCCTGAGCCGGGCAATAAAAGCCCGGTATCAAAGGCCGCCGCTGGCTTGAAACCCGACACCCAGCACAGTCAGCACTGACAACGGCAGCAACACCGTGTCCAGCAATGCACTAGCCGGCAAATCCAGCCCCGGATAGCGCGGCGCCTGAGCGCCAAAACGATCCTGCGCACAACACCCGCCTTGCAGTGCGTACCAGTCCAGCCGCGTACCGGAATAGACAATCGGCGCCCCCGGCTTGGCAGCGTCCAGCGTACGAACGCTGGCGCAGCCGCCGATCTGGATCAGCACCCATAGGGCCAGCAGAGCCTTAGTCATTACTGCCCAGATGGTGCTCGCCCCAACGCGGGAGCATGTCTTGCGGGATGTTCAGCAGATTCAGAATGCGCGCGACCATGAAGTCCACCAGGTCATCAATGGTCTGCGGCTGGTGATAGAAGCCAGGGGATGCGGGCAATATCACGGCCCCCATGTTCGACAGCTTGAGCATGTTTTCCAGGTGGATACTGGAATACGGCGCCTCACGCGGCACCAGAATCAATTGGCGACGCTCTTTAAGTGTCACGTCCGCGGCCCGCTCAATCAGGTTGTTGCAAGCGCCTGTGGCAATCGCTGACAACGTACCCGTCGAACACGGCACCACCACCATCGCCGCCGGTGCTCCAGACCCCGACGCCACGGGCGACATCCAGTCTTCCTTGCCGTAAACGCGAATCTGCCCTGCGGCAGCGCCCGTGTATTCGGTCAGAAAGGTCTGCATGGCTTGTGGCTTGGGTGGCAAGTTAACGTCGGTTTCAGTCGCCATCACCAATTGCGCGGCCTTGGAGATCAAAAAATGCACCTCGCGATCTTCGCGTACCAGGCAGTCGAGCAGCCGCAACGCGTAGGGCATGCCCGACGCGCCGGTCACGGCCAGGGTAATGCGCTCCGGGCCGCTCATTGCAGCGCTTCCGCCAGCTTGCCATGCAGGCCGCCGAAGCCGCCGTTGCTCATGATCACCACGTGGGTGCCCGGCTTGGCCTGGGCTTTCACATCGGCAATGATCGCTTCCAGCGAATCACACACCCGCGTCGGCACCGAGCTTGAAGCCACGGTTGCGGCCAGGTCCCAACCGAGGTTAGGCGGTGCGTACCAGACCACGTGATCCGCCTGGGTCACGCTGCCGGGCAAGCCGTCACGGTGGGCACCGAGCTTCATGGAGTTGGAGCGCGGCTCAATCACGGCGATCAACGGCGCATCGCCGATGCGTTTACGCAGGCCGTCCAGGGTGGTGGCAATCGCCGTCGGGTGATGCGCAAAGTCGTCATAAATAGTGATGCCCTGCACCTCAGCGACTTTTTCCATACGGCGCTTCACGCTTTTGAAGGCGCTCAAACCGTCGATCGCCAAACTCGGTACCACGCCCACATGACGCGCGGCGGCCAGAGTTGCCAGAGCGTTGGCGACGTTGTGCTGGCCGGTCATGTCCCACTCAACGATGCCTTGGGCAACGCCTTCAAACAGCACCTCAAAGCGTGAGCCGTCATCGCTCAGCAATTTGACTTGCCATTGACCGCCTTCGCCGGTGGTTTGCACCGGGGTCCAGCAGCCCATCTCGATCACGCGCTGCAAGGCAGGCTCTGTGGTCGGGTGGATGACCAGGCCTTCACCGGGGATGGTGCGCACCAAGTGGTGGAATTGACGCTCAATCGCTGGCAAGTCCGGGAAGATGTCAGCGTGATCGAACTCAAGGTTATTGAGGATCGCGGTGCGCGGGCGGTAGTGAACAAATTTTGAGCGCTTGTCGAAGAATGCGCTGTCGTATTCATCGGCCTCCACCACGAAAAACGGCGTATCGCCCAGACGGGCCGACACGGCAAAGTTCTGCGGCACCCCGCCGATCAAGAAGCCCGGCGCCATGCCCGCGTGTTCAAGCACCCAAGCCAGCATGCTGCTGGTAGTGGTTTTGCCGTGCGTACCGGCCACGGCCAGCACCCAGCGCCCTTGCAGCACGTGATCGGCCAGCCATTGTGGGCCAGACACATACGGCAGGCCTTTATTAAGTACGTACTCAACCGCCGGGTTGCCCCGTGACAGCGCATTGCCGATGACCACCAGATCCGGCGCCGGATCGAGCTGTTGCGGGTCGTAACCTTGAGTCAATTCAATGCCTTGAGCTTGCAGCTGGGTGCTCATCGGCGGATAGACGTTAGCGTCAGAACCGGTAACGTGATGGCCCAGTTCTTTGGCTAATACCGCCAGCGAACCCATGAAAGTGCCGCAAATACCAAGAATATGAATGTGCATAGTCGACCTCGTAAATCATCGGCGAAGGGTAGCGTAGGGGGCTGTTTTTCGCACCTGATGATTCTCGTTGAGGGCTAAACCCGACGCGCAACCTTGTAGCCGCTGACAAAGCATGAGGCTGCGATGGGTTGCGCAGCAGCCCCACACGGCGGTCCTGCGGCCCGCATCGCAGCCTTCGTGCCTCGACAGCGGCTACAGGTTTCTCTCTATCCCATGTCGGCGCAGCTTTCTGTATAGCGTATTGCGGCTGACACCCAACTGCGCGGCGGTTTGGGTCATGTGCCAACGGTGCTGTTCCAGTGCGGCCAACAAGGCGAGTTTTTCGGCGTCTTCGAGCGGGTTGTCGGAGCAAGGCGGTAGCGGTTTGAGCGGAACCTGACGAATCGCCACGGGCAAGTCGTCAAACTCAATCACCTCGCCTTCACACAACGCCGCCAAGGTGCGCAGCACATTGCGCAGTTGGCGCACGTTGCCTGGCCATTGAAAATGCAGCAACGCCTGACGCGCCGCCGGGCTGATCGTCAGCCGCTGCCCACCCGCTTCCTGGGCCAGCAGAAAGTCCAATAACTGCGATTTGTCGGTGCGTTCGCGCAATGCTGGCAAGCCTACTTCCAGGCCATTGAGACGGTAGTACAAGTCTTCGCGGAAGCTGCCGTCGGCCACGCGTTCCAGCAAGTTACGGTGGGTCGCGCTGACAATGCGCACATCCACCGTCTGCGGCTCGCCGCCAATCGGCACCACCACGCGGTCTTCCAGCACCCTCAACAGACGGGTTTGCAGCACCAGCGGCATGTCGCCAATTTCGTCCAGAAACAGCGTTCCGCCATCGGCCTGCTGCAATTTGCCCTGCATGCCTTCTTTGCGCGCCCCGGTAAAGCTGCCACCGCGATAACCAAACAGCTCGCTTTCGATCAGGCTCTCGGGGATCGACGCGCAGTTCAGCGCCACAAACGGCTTGCTGGCCCGCAGGCTGGCCTGATGCACGGCCTTGGCAAAGGCCTCTTTGCCTGAGCCGGTTTCGCCGTTGATCAACAACGGCACGTCACGCTCAAACACCCGCAGCGCCCGGCGAAAATCACTTTGCAGGGTTTCATCGCCCAAGCAGATCCCGCCCGCCGGCACCCGCACTGGCGCTGGCGCAGGTGCTGGCGCCACCCACACCGGTATTGCGCGAGGCTGGCCACGCAGTGCGGCAAACAACAGGCGACCATCGCGGCTGCGCAGCGGCCAACTGGCCGTGGCCTGCACACTGGCGCGGGCGAACAGTTCATCCGCGCTGCAATCGAAAATGCTGTCCACCGCTTGCCCGAGCAAACCGCTGCGGGTCTGGCCCAACAGGTTCAGTCCGCTTTGATTGACGCCACAGATCACGCCATCGCCGTCAAACGCCAGCATGCCTTCACTGAACAGCCCCACCGACTCGGCTTGTAGATGAAAGCGCAGTAACCATTGGTGTTCGTATTGGCGCAGGAAATAACTGCTTTCGATGGTCTTGGCCGAGAGGTTCACCAGCGCCATGGTGTGGAACTGGCTCTGGCGCGAGGCTTCATGGCGCGCCGAAGACACGTCCAGCACCGCCAGCAGCTCGCCGTGCGGATCAAACACCGGGCTGGCCGAACACGTCAGGCCGGTATGACGACCACGAAAATGCTCGTCCTGATAAATGCTCAGGGCCTGGCGCTCTACCAGGCAGGTGCCGATGCCGTTGGTGCCTTCACGGGCTTCACTCCAGTCGGCCCCCAGCCACAAACCTGCGTGCTCGAAGACTTTGCGCTCAGTGGGCGCAGTGATGCAGTTGAGGATGACCCCGCGGGCATCGGTCAACAGCACCGCATGGCCAGCGCCCGATAACTGCTGGTGCAGGCTGTTCATTTCGTGCCCGGCGATTTGCAGCACCTGCTGCAGACGCTCGCGTCCCTCAAGGATGCGGCTGTGTTCCAGTACCGTCGGGGCGATGTTTTGCGCGGGGTCGAGGTGGTAGTCCTCCAGGCAACGCTGCCAGGAGCGGACGATAGAAGGGTCACACCCTTGGGGGCGGCCCTGAATGACATTGATGACTTGTCGGGCGTGCCGATTTAAATCGGTACTGTGCATTTTTATTGTTCTCCGCTCTGTCACGACGACCCCACCGCGCAAAAAAAGCCAGCCTTGTGCGACGCATGGGACTCAGTCCAAACCGAACAGCCAGCATCCTCTTGCGCTCGATGCATTGCAATCTCGAACTGACCCGTCGGTCACTTGTTGTGCCATTTTTGACACAACCTGTCACTCACGCTGTACCAGCCTTGTCACACTCGCCCTGCTTCAGCCCACCCCTGAAAACCTGCAAGCCCCGGTTTACAAGGGCTTGCGCTATTTGGCCCAGCCTTTGCTCCGGTATGGGGCAGCGCCACAGCGCGTCCTCCCATAAGCACAATAAAGCCAAGGAGACACTCCATGCGTTACGCACAACCCGGTACTGAAGGCTCGGTCATCACATTCAAGGGCCGCTACGGTAACTACATCGGCGGCGAATTCGTGGCACCGGTCAAAGGCCAGTACTTCACCAACACCTCGCCGGTGAACGGCAAGGCCATCGCTGAATTCCCCCGCTCCACTGCCGAAGACATCGAAAAAGCCCTGGATGCCGCCCACGCCGCTGCTGATGCCTGGGGCGCGACCTCCGTGCAGGCGCGCTCGCTGGTGCTGCTGAAAATCGCAGACCGCATTGAGCAAAACCTCGAACTGCTGGCCGTGACCGAAACCTGGGACAACGGCAAAGCCGTGCGTGAAACCCTGAACGCCGACGTTCCGCTGGCTGCCGACCACTTCCGCTACTACGCCGGGTGCATTCGTGCACAAGAAGGCAGCGCGGCAGAGATTGATGGCAACACCGTGGCTTATCACATCCACGAGCCGCTGGGCGTGGTCGGGCAGATCATCCCGTGGAACTTCCCGCTGCTGATGGCCGCCTGGAAACTCGCCCCGGCATTGGCTGCCGGTAACTGCATCGTGCTCAAACCGGCCGAGCAAACCCCGCTGAGCATCACCGTGCTGATGGAACTGATCGGCGACCTGCTGCCACCGGGCGTGCTCAACGTGGTGCAAGGTTTCGGCAAGGAAGCGGGCGAAGCGCTGGCCACCAGCAAACGCATCGCCAAAATCGCCTTCACCGGCTCGACACCGGTGGGCTCGCACATCATGAAATGCGCGGCAGAAAACATCATCCCGTCGACCGTCGAGCTGGGCGGCAAATCGCCGAACATCTTCTTCGCCGACATCATGCAGGCCGAGCCGACCTTTATTGAGAAGGCCGCCGAAGGTTTGGTGCTGGCGTTCTTCAACCAGGGCGAAGTCTGCACGTGCCCGTCACGCGCACTGATTCAAGAGTCGATCTACGACGACTTCATGAAAGTGGTGATGAAGAAAGTCGAATCGATCAAACGTGGCGACCCGCTGGACACCGACACCATGGTCGGCGCCCAGGCGTCCGAGCAGCAATTCGACAAGATCCTGTCCTACCTTGAAATCGCCAAAAACGAAGGTGCAGAACTGCTGACCGGCGGCCAGGTGGCCAAGCTCGAGGGCGATCTGTCGACCGGTTACTACATCCAGCCGACCCTGCTCAAGGGCACCAACAAAATGCGCGTGTTCCAGGAAGAAATCTTTGGCCCGGTGGTCAGCATCACCACCTTCAAGGATGAAGCCGAAGCATTGGCGATTGCCAACGACACCGAGTTTGGCCTGGGCGCCGGCTTGTGGACCCGCGACATCAACCGCGCCTACCGCGTGGGCCGTGCGATCAAAGCGGGCCGCGTGTGGACCAACTGCTACCACCTGTACCCGGCGCATGCCGCGTTCGGTGGCTACAAAAAATCCGGTGTTGGCCGTGAAACCCACAAAATGATGCTCGACCATTATCAGCAGACCAAAAACCTGCTGGTGAGCTACGACATCAACCCGCTGGGCTTCTTCTAACCCACACTCTCTGTAGCCGCTGCCGCAGGCTGCGATGGGTCGCGCAGCGGCCCTGCTTTTGAAAACAAAGGCGAAGGCCCTGCGGACCTTATCGCAGCCTGCGGCAGCGGCTACAGATTGTTTACAAAACGGGCCGGTGGCCCGGCTCTTGCTTTGCTCCCTGTCAAATTTTCCAAACAATAAAAGAACAGGTGATCTGAAATGCCTAGCGAACCCAATGCGGCTCCTGCAGCCAACTCCTCTGTCGACTTTGAAAAAGTTGGCTCCGAATACTTTCAACAACGTGAACTGAAAAAAGGCGCTGCCGGCTGGGTCCTGCTGGTGGGCCTGGGCGTGGCGTACGTGATCTCCGGCGACTACGCCGGGTGGAACTTCGGCCTGGCCCAGGGCGGCTGGGGCGGGATGTTTATCGCCACCCTGCTGATGGCCACCATGTACTTGTGCATGTGCTTCTCGCTGGCCGAACTGTCATCGATGATCCCCACCGCAGGCGGCGGCTACGGCTTTGCCCGCAGTGCTTTCGGGCCGTGGGGCGGGTTTTTGACCGGCACCGCCATCCTCATTGAATACGCCATCGCCCCCGCCGCCATTGCGGTGTTTATCGGGGCGTATTGCGAGTCGCTGTTCGGCATCGGCGGCTGGATGATTTACCTGGCCTTCTACATCATTTTTATCGGCATCCACATCTTCGGCGTCGGTGAAGCGCTCAAGCTGATGTTCATCATCACCGCCGTGGCCGCCATTGCTTTGGGCGTGTTTTTGGTCGCGATGGTGCCGCACTTCAGTGTCGCCAACCTGCTGGACATCCCCGTCACCCAAGCCAAGGGCGCCAGTTCGTTCCTGCCGTTTGGTTATGTCGGCGTGTGGGCGGCCATCCCGTATGCGATTTGGTTTTTCCTCGCGGTCGAAGGCGTGCCACTGGCCGCCGAAGAAACCAAAAACCCCAAGCGCGACCTGCCCCGCGGCCTGATTGGCGCCATGCTGGTGCTCGCGACCTTTGCCCTGTTGATCTTGTTCATCGGCCCGGGCGGCGCCGGTGCCCACCACTTGATGACCTCGGGCAACCCACTGGTAGAAGCACTGAGCAAAGCCTACGGTGGCTCGACCTGGATGGGCAGCTTCGTCAACCTGGTCGGTCTGGCCGGTTTGATCGCCAGCTTCTTCTCGATCATTTACGCCTACTCGCGTCAGATCTTCGCCCTGTCCCGTGCAGGCTACTTGCCACGCAAGCTGTCTGAAACCAACAAGAGCAAAGCCCCGGTATTGGCGCTGATCATCCCCGGCATTATCGGCTTTGGCCTGTCCCTGACCGGTCAGGGTGACTTGCTGATTCTGGTGGCAGTGTTTGGCGCGACCATTTCGTACGTACTGATGATGGCCGCGCACATCACCCTGCGCATTCGTCGCCCCAAAATGGAGCGTCCTTATCGCACGCCGGGCGGTATTGTCACTTCAGGCACCGCTTTGGTGCTGGCCTGCGTGGCCGTGGTGGCCGGGTTCCTGGTGGATCCGCGCGTAGTGATTGGCGCTGCGGTGATCTATGGCGTATTAATTGCCTACTTTGCTTTTTACAGTCGACACCATTTGGTGGCCGGTACGCCGGAAGAGGAATTCGCAGCCATCCAACAGGCTGAGCAATCCTTGCACTAGTCGCTGAGAAACCCGCCAGGCGCACCGCGTCTGGCGTTAAGGAGCACCTTGTATGGCAACTTTTTCTCACGCGGTGGGGACACAGACCTACCGTTTTGACAGCCTCAAAGACGTCATGGCCAAAGCCAGCCCGGCCCGTTCCGGGGACTTTCTGGCCGGTGTTGCGGCGACCAATGATGGCGAACGCGTCGCGGCGCAAATGGCATTGGCTGACATCCCGCTCTCGTACTTCCTGCAAGAAGTGCTGATCCCTTACGAGTCCGACGAAGTCACCCGGCTGATCATCGACAGCCATGATCGACAGGCTTTTACCACGGTCAGCCATTTGACCGTGGGCGGCTTTCGTGACTGGCTGCTCAGTGACGCCGCCGACGAACACACGCTGCGCGCATTGGCCCCCGGGCTCACCCCGGAAATGGTCGCGGCCGTATCGAAGATCATGCGCGTGCAGGATTTGATTCTGGTGGCGCAGAAGATCCGCGTCGTTACCCAGTTTCGCGGCACCATGGGCTTGCGCGGGCGATTGTCGACCCGTTTGCAACCCAATCACCCCACCGACGACCCGGCCGGGATTGCCGCGAGCATTCTCGACGGCCTGCTCTACGGCAATGGCGATGCGATGATCGGCATCAACCCGGCCACCGACAGCATCGCCTCGATCTGCGACCTGCTGAACATGCTCGACGCGATCATCCAGCGCTATGACATCCCGACCCAGTCTTGCGTGCTGACCCACGTCACCACCTCCATTGAGGCGATCAACCGTGGCGTGCCGCTGGACCTGGTGTTTCAGTCGATTGCCGGGACAGAAGCGGCCAACGCCAGCTTCGGGATTAATCTGAATGTGCTGCAGGAAGGTTATGAAGCAGGCTTGAGCCTCAATCGCGGCACGCTGGGCAACAACTTGATGTACTTCGAGACCGGGCAAGGCAGCGCGCTGTCGGCCAACGCGCACTTCGGCGTTGACCAGCAAACCTGCGAAACCCGTGCCTACGCCGTGGCCCGGCACTTCAAGCCATTTTTGGTCAATACCGTGGTCGGCTTTATCGGCCCCGAGTACTTGTACAACGGCAAACAGATCATTCGCGCCGGGCTCGAAGACCACTTTTGCGGCAAGTTGCTCGGCGTACCGATGGGCTGTGACATTTGCTACACCAACCACGCCGAAGCCGATCAGGACGACATGGACAACCTGCTGACGCTGCTGGGCGTGGCCGGGATCAACTTCATCATGGGCATTCCGGGGTCGGACGACATCATGCTCAACTATCAGACCACGTCCTTTCATGACGCACTCTATGCCCGAAAAACTTTGGGATTAAAGCCTGCGCCCGAGTTTGAACACTGGCTGAGCCAGATCGGAATTTTCACCCAGAACGATGGCCGGATTGAATTTGGTCATCAATTGCCGCCTGCGTTCCGTCAGGCGCTGGCCCATTTGGGAGGGCGCTGAGCATGGCCACCGACACCCTTAACCCGTGGCTCGAACTGCGCCGCCTGACCCCTGCACGTATTGCCCTTGGGCGCACCGGCACGAGCATGCCGACCCAGGCGCAACTGGACTTTCAATTTGCTCACGCCCAGGCGCGGGACGCGGTGCATTTACCGTTTGATCATGCCGGGCTGAGCAGCCAATTTGCTGAACTGGGCCGTGACAGCCTGTTGGTGCACAGCGCCGCCAGTGATCGCCACAGTTACCTGCAACGGCCTGATCTGGGGCGCAAACTCAATGACGCTTCGGCGCAACAGTTACGCGACTACGCGCAGGCCAACACGGGCGGCTTCGACGTTGTGGTGGTGGTAGCCGACGGGCTGTCCGCGTTGGCGGTTCATCGTCACACCGTGCCTTTTTTAACGCGCATGCAAGAGCACTTCAGTACTGAAGGCTGGAGCCTGTCGCCGGTGGTGCTGGTGGAGCAAGGCCGGGTCGCCGTCGCCGACGAGATTGGCGAACTGCTGGGCGCCAAGATGGTGGTGATGCTGATTGGGGAACGCCCGGGCCTCAGCTCGCCGGACAGCCTCGGGCTGTACTTCACCTACGGGCCGAAGGTGGGTTTGACCGACGCGTATCGCAACTGCATCTCCAACGTCAGGCTCGAAGGCTTGAGTTACGGCATGGCCGCTCATCGGCTGGCGTACCTGATGCGCGAGGCCTGTCGGCGGCAGTTGTCGGGGGTCAACTTGAAGGACGAAGCCCAGGTACAGACCCTGGACGTGGCCGCGCCCAACGAAAATTTCCTGCTAAAAGACGCGTAATCACGCGCAAAACCCTCTGTAGGAGCGAGCTTGCCTCGCGATCTTTTGATCTTTAAAAAACAAAAAATCGCGAGGCAAGCTCGCTCCTACACGTTTGGTCAAGCAGAACTAATACATGCTTCGCTACAAACTCAAGCAGCACAATTTGTCTCAATCCGTATAATCCCCCACAACCAGAATGTACGAAAAAACTACATTCGTTGTAGTTAACTACCTACTCCCCCGCACAGACCTGCTGAGCCGGGTCATCAAGACAGGTGCCTTACATGGATTTCAACCCTATCGACATTATCCTGCACCTCGATGTGTACCTGGACATGCTGGTAAGAAACTACGGTGTATGGATTTACGCCATCCTGTTTCTGGTGATCTTTTGTGAAACCGGGCTGGTGGTCATGCCATTTTTGCCGGGTGATTCGTTGCTGTTTATCGCCGGCGCCGTTGCCGCGGGCGGTGGTATGGACCCGGTATTGCTGGGCGCACTGTTAATGCTGGCGGCGATTCTGGGTGACAGTACCAACTACGTCATCGGACGAACGGCCGGGGAACGCTTATTCAGTAACCCCGACTCGAAGATCTTCCGTCGCGACTACCTGCAAAAAACCCACGACTTCTATGAACGTCATGGCGGCAAAACCGTAACCATGGCGCGCTTCCTGCCGATCTTCCGCACCTTCGCGCCGTTCGTGGCCGGTGTGGCCCGCATGTTCTACCCGCGCTTTTTCATGTTCAGCGTGTTCGGCACCATCCTGTGGGTCGGCGGCCTGGTCACCCTGGGTTACTTCTTCGGTAACGTACCGTTCATCAAAACCAACCTGTCGCTGCTGGTGGTGGGCATCATTGTGCTGTCGTTGGTGCCAATGATTATTGGTGTAGTACGCAGCCGTTTCGGACGCAGCCCTTCCAAAGCCTGATCGGAGAACGGCAATGTGGTCGCTGAGTGAATGGAGACGCCAGCGGATTCTGGCGCAGCACCCGGTGGCGGAGGACGTCTGGCATGACGTGCGCCAACACCTGAGTATTCTTGACGGGCTGGACGACGCGCAGGACAAATGGCTGCGCGAAAGCAGCGTGTTGTTCCTCAAGCAAAAACACCTGACGCCCATGCCCGGCGTCGAGCTGACCGAAGAAGGCGAGCTGCTGCTCGCCGCTCAGGCGCAACTGCCGTTGCTCAACCTGGGCGATCTGGACTGGTACCAGGGCTTTCATGAAATCGTCCTGTACCCCGATGACTTCGTCAGCCCCCAGCGCCACCGCGATTCCAGTGGCGTAGAACATGTGTGGGAAGGCCATCACAGCGGTGAAGCCTGGCAGCACGGCGCGGTGATTCTGGCCTGGCCGGGCGTACTGGCCAGTGGTCACTGGGAAGGTTACAACCTGGTCATTCACGAGCTGGCGCACAAGCTGGACATGCTCAACGGCGCCGCCAACGGCATGCCGCCGCTGCACAGCAACATGCAAGTGACTGACTGGACGAAGGACATGCAGCAAGCCTTCGACCACCTCAACCACTATCTGGACCACCACAACCCGTACCACGCGCCCATAGACCCGTACGCCGCTGAAAACCCGGCCGAGTTTTTTGCCGTCACCAGCGAGTACTTCTTTAGCGCGCCCGACCTGCTGCACCATGTCTATCCGCTAGTGTATAAGCAGCTCAGCCTGTTTTACCGGCAAGACACCCTGGCCCGGTTACGCAGGCTACAGAGTGAACACCCGGATTACCGTGCACATCACTGATACCGCCAGACGTGACGTGGTTGCAGGAATACGCCTATAATCGCCGCCACTTTTTGGCCACATCGGCCAAGTAAACTGGCCTACACACGGGGGCACCGCCCAATGAGCTACAGCAAGATTCCGGCTGGCAAAGACCTGCCGAATGACATCTACGTCGCCATCGAGATTCCGGCTAACCACGCGCCGATCAAATATGAAATCGACAAAGACAGCGATTGCCTGTTCGTTGACCGCTTCATGGCGACCCCGATGTTCTACCCAGCCAACTACGGCTTCATCCCGAACACCCTGGCTGACGACGGTGACCCCCTCGACGTGCTGGTAGTAACCCCTTACCCGGTTGCTCCAGGTTCGGTTATCCGCGCACGTCCAGTCGGCATTCTGCACATGACCGACGACGGCGGCGGCGATGCCAAAGTAGTAGCTGTGCCTCACGACAAGCTGTCCCAGCTGTACGTTGACGTGAAAGAGTACACCGATCTGCCACCGCTGCTGATCCAGCAGATCCAGCACTTCTTCGAGAACTACAAAGACCTCGAAAAAGGCAAGTGGGTAAAAATCGAAGGTTGGGGCGACGCAGAAGCTGCCCGCGCCGAGATCACCAAATCGGTTGCTGCCTACAAAGGCTAAGTGCACACCGGCAGGCGTTTTCAGCCCGCCCGACGCACTCAAAAAACCCCGGCTTGCCGGGGTTTTTTATTGCCTTCTAAACACCCGCAACACAGCCCGTTCATCGGTTTTGCACGAGAACCGACATACCGTAAGAAATCTCCTTTTAGCTCAGGGAAATGTCTCTTTTTCACCGTTTTTTTTGAACGTTTAGTTTATTTAAACGGTGCGGTCTTCTCCGTAAACTCCGCATTCATGAATACATCCGGTGATCGCCTCAGAACCCTCCTGCGGGAGTGTCATTTATCCGCTTCGGACTTCGCCGCCAATCGCCGCGTTACGCCGCAGCACGTCAACAACTGGTTCAAGCGTGGTATACCCATGGCCCGACTGGACGAAATCGCCGAACTGTTGTGCGTTAACAGCCGTTGGCTGCGCACGGGTGAAGGCACCAAACATCCGGGAGCCCCCAGTATTAGTCCTACGGCACGCAACACCGCGCCCAAACAACCCGTCAGCCCTCACCCCTACACCGTCTCAACCACCCCCCATGACATCGACGTCCCGTTCTACAGCGAAGTGTTAAATGCCAGCGGCTCAAGCCAAACCCATGTGGCCCAGATCATGGACTGTCAAATCCGCCTGAGCGCGGCCATCCTGCAGGCCATGGACGTCGGCCACGATCAGGCCATCTGCGCGCCCATGCTCGGCAACAGCATGGCGCCACGGATAGAAGACGGCTCCACCCTGGCCATCGACAGCAGCCTGACCCACATCGTGGACGGCGAAATCTACGCCATTGAGCATGACGGCATGCTGCGCATCAAATACGTCTACCGCCAGCCCAGCAATGGTTTACGCCTACGCAGCCACAACCACGAAGAGTTCCCGGACGAACACTACGGCGCGGCGCAGATACAAGAACAACGCATACGGATATTGGGCTGGGTATTCTGGTGGTCCACCCTCAATAAACGCCGCCCGCCAGTCCCGTGCAAACTGGCGGAATAGAGCCTTGGCGCGCGAACCAGCGAAGCCACAAGAGGAATTTGTGCTGGGAAATGCAACCGATTCCCAGTATGCTTCGCCCCACTCGCGCAACCCCTTGCTCAGGCAGGCCGGATTGCAGGGGCCGCCGCAAAAAGCGGCCATGCCCCACACCAGCACAACGCGCTGGTCGCCCCGATTTGAAGGCGAGTACGGTTTGCCAAAAACAAACCAAACCCGCCCCCGAGAAGCCGGCCACAAGCCGGTTTTTTTTATGCCCGAAATAATCCTACCAAATCCGAAACCTAAGCTGCTAGCCTAGATAAATAAAGGGCTACAGCCATTTACCCAACCAACCGAGTCCAATGCAATACAACCCCATCCGATGACTAAGTGGGGGGACAAGTGGGGGGACAAGCAGAAATGGCATTGCGGCGGAGGACACTATGGGTAAGCTAAATCCGAAACAGGTCGAGAACCTGACAGAACCTGGCACCTACGAAGATGGAGATGGGCTTCGCCTAGTCGTCAAACACACAGGGCGCAAGTCTTGGCTACTGCGCTTCCAGCTCGCTGGTCGCCGCCGGGAAATGGGTTTAGGTTCGTATCCAGAGATCAGCCTCAAGAGCGCCCGACTCGAAGCAAGCACCAAACGCCGCCAGCTGATAGATGGTATCGACCCACTTGCCGCCCGAGATCAGGAACGTGAAGCCCTGCGCGAGGCTCAGCGAGCCCAAGAGGCAAAACAGCTCAAGTTTGAAGTTCTGGCAACAGATTACTGGATAGCCCACGGCGGGAGCTGGTCTGCGCAGTGGCGTAAAGGCTGGATGCGCAAGCTAGAGCTCTATGCATTCCCCCATATCGGCAAGCTGGCTGCCGAGCAGATCGACACAGCACACATTCTCAAGGTTCTGCAGCCCATATGGACCACCAAAACCCGGACAGCTGACGAGGTACGCGGACAGATCGAACAAATTCTGGACGCAGCAAAAGCGCGCGGACTTCGTGACGGAGAAAACCCAGCACGGTGGCGTGGCCACCTGGACAACTTACTCAGCCGGGCAGAAAAGAAAAAAGCTCGAAAGCGCGAGCACTTTCCCGCAATGCCGTGGCAAGACGTACCAAAGCTAATGCATCAATTGAAAGCGAACATGACATCGCCATCTCTTGCCGCACAATTGCTGATCATGACCGCCGCACGCGCACACATGGTGCGATTCGCACGCTGGGATGAGTTTGATTTTGAAGCTCGTACGTGGTCACTTCCCGACGAGCGCATGAAAATGCGCGTCGCCTTCGTCATACCACTTGCTAACCAAGTCATTGATTGCCTGCGAGATATTCCACGTATTGAAGGCAGTCCATTCTTATTCCCTGGCCAAGGTAAAAGCGGTGTAATGCATGTAAATGCGATCCGCACCCTACTGCATGACATGGGATATAAATCTATTACGCGACATGGTTTCCGCTCATCATTTCGCGACTGGGCTGGTGAACGCACACACTACCCGCGTGAAATTTGTGAAATGGCACTTGCACATGACGAACGCGATCAAACCGAAGGGGCATATTCCAGATCTGACTATTTAGAAAAGCGCAGAGAACTAATGGAAGATTGGGCGAAATATCTGAGCACAAAAACATTATAACCCTTAGAAAATACAGTGACCCAAAATCAAATTTCATAAAAGACAAGAAACGCGAATCAGACGACAGAGTATTTAGTAACCACAGCACCAAGGCAGAGGCCTTTTTTCTGAAAGACGAACAATGGCCCCCCAATATGCCGGCAAAACCGGCGCAAGAATAATAACAAAGTACTCCTACAAAATAAGACGAAATACGCCTTAGCCATACAGAAGAAAATAAAACCAGAAGAACTTATCAAAGGCATAGCCAAACCAATGAAACACCCCACTAAACCTTTACTTTATCAACCCCCTCGCAACCTTGTTTTCACTTATAAAATGCCAGATAAAAAGCTGCAAATCCTTATCCACGAAAAAATCACCCAGGCCCAGGGTTGAAATTTCGCCTTGCACAGCACCAGCTATCTTTCCAGCTATCACATCTACCCGATCTGATTTCCGATATAATTTCTTATCCTCAAGAACTTTAAGGATGGCGGACTCTATGCTTTTAACCTGACCTACCTTAATTTGATCAGACTTGATACGACCAGCTTTATCATGGCCTCGCCAACGCCCATTCCCACCCTCAATAGCACGACGCCTTATCTCTAACGAACTACTACCGTAAATATTTTCTAGCGCAACTAAAAACCCTAGAACACGCCTACACTCCTTAACATGATTAGTATATTCTGCATTATATAAATCAAGACTGGAAAGCGCCAAGCTAACGTGTATCGCTTGAATCAGATCCGCCTCTCGGGCCGCACTCCTACCAGGCTTACTTGTCCGACCGAACAAATCATTCAAATATAAATCTAAATCTTCCTGCTCCTTCATAGTTGATATAGCCGAACTGATTATCGACTTAATATATTCAGAGTAAAGCCCATCACCACCATAGCACGCTGAATCTCTACCAAGCACATAACGCACGCGATCGCAGAGCCTATCAAATTTCTCAAGCCATTTTTTTTGCTCTCCATCAAACGACTCTTCAGCAATTTTACGCCTTCGATTCCGGATCCATCTATCCAGAACTCCGAGCGACGCAGAGTCAGACAAAAGCACTTCATGGTCTTCCAACTTAAACACAAGTTCCCAAGCAGTTTTTAGTGTAACCCACTGAAGACCTACAGCTTCTATATCACCACCCAAATAGTGCACAATAAAATTAACGAGCGAGCCACCTTTAATAAAAACTATAGCATCATAACCCTCAATCAATTGAGCGTTCACACCAAATTCTTTATCCAAACATGATTGTACAAGCAGATCTGGCCGGGTATCTGAATCATGTGGCCATCTTAAAAATAAACCCTCACCCGTATTAGCATTCTTGCGCACCAAAATCTCAAAGGAGTCATTGGTAATTAATGCTCCGTAATAGCTCGCATCCGGCACATCAAACGTCATAAGCCCATCCATTCAACCGTAGACCCAGCCTCCCACCGCATCCGGACCCTTGAGGCCAATCACAGGGCCGGCTTCTTCCATGTTCCGAGAATAGAAGGGCCTACACAAGACCGCGACAGCTGCGACAGCTGTCGCAGCTGTCGCGGGAATTAGGTGCTGAGGGAGAGTCATTTTTTACGAACGGGCCTGACTGAAAGTAGCTTTAAGTATCTGATTTTTAGAAGTAATTACCTTTCATCCCACCCCTAGTCGTTACATGCAGGCTGAAAAGCCCTCATCACACACAGGAAAATTAATCAACAAAACAGCTTGCAGGTAAAAAAAAACCGCTAAGCAGAAACCGTGAACTGGGTCCAGCACAGGCATAGCATCGCCTCACCAAATCGGAGGCAAAAAAATGGCTGACAAACACGCATTAGAGGCAATGGCAGTTAAAAAGCATAAAAGCACCCTTCATCAAGGTGAGCGTTATACAAACACGCACAACTCGTTATCCGAGCAGCACCTAAATCAAACAAAAACGCATAAAGAGGAACTATCAAAATCTAAAATAATTCGATTAAGCCAACTTACTGAGATGCTATCGATCTCTCGCTCCTGCATTTACGACTGGCTAAACCCAAGCTCACCACGGCATGACCCATCCTTTCCAAAACAAGTTCGGCTATCCGGGCGAAGCAGTGGAGGAGCAGTCGGCTGGCGATTGGAATCAATCATGGCATGGCTCGACAGTCGCGACTGACTATCAATAAATTCAATACATGAAGCTTTGAAAAACACCGCAAATAGAACCTTATAGAGACACAGATATGAACCAAGAAACCACAAATAAAACAATCCTCTCAGCACTTGATAAGTTCCCCCTACTGAAAGAATTTATTTTTGAAGTAGCCGAAACAACACAAGCTCCGCTTGAGCTAGCCCTAGCTTCGGCCCTTTCAACAATTTCAATGCTATGCCAGCCATTAATAGATGTAAAACGACCAGGGAATATGATCGGACCAGTTTCACTTTTGATCATTAGCATTGCAAGCTCTGGCGAGAGAAAGTCAACAATCGAGAGTATGTTTCTAGGGTATATTCGAGAATATGTAAAGAATGCATTAATCACACACCAGAAAGAACTACTCGCCTGGAGTATTAAATTGGAAGTTTGGGAGGCGCGAAAGCGGAAAATCATCAAAGACATGAGTAACACGCCTCAAACTGAACCAGAATACCAATTACATGAAAGTGAGCTACTAAGCCATCAAGAACTGAAACCTGAACGACCACGGGCATTCAACCCGTTTTACGAAGACGCCACTACAGCAGCCCTTATAAAGGGCATGCGACTTGACATGCCTTGGGCAGCCCTGATGTCTAGCGAAGGGATTTCGGTTTTAAAAGGCGTATTCAATGACTTCGGCAAGATTAATGCATTATGGACCGGAAGCACTATAGACGTATCACGAGCAACAGTAGAAGGCTGTTCACTACATGATGCACGATTGACTTTAGGGATTATGATTCAGCTCGAAGTACTAAAAGAGTATCTAGAGGGCAAGGGGGATCTTGCTCGCTCTGTTGGATTACTATCTCGCGCCTTAGTTTTTCATCCAGAATCGACTCAGGGGACGCGCTTCATAAAGAACAAAACCATCAATAACGCAGTTATCGCAAAATATAACGAGCGGGTGCACAACCTGCTTGAAAAATGCATGCACCGCCTACGCAATACTTCCGAAGAAAAGAAAACTATAAGCTTATCAACTAGTGCAGCTGCGTACTGGACTGAATCATACAACAAGATAGAGTCAGAACTGCAAGTAGGTGGCACTTATGAAAGATCTAAGGATCATGCATCTAAGCTTAGCGAGAATATTGCTCGCGTAGCTGCACTTTTACGTTACTTCGAATTCGGCGAAGGGCTTATCACCCTAGAAGAGCTTCAAGCGGCAGAAAAAATTGTTCTCGAATGCTCCAAAACCTTTCGAAATGAATTTACATTTATGCCCAAGATCATCAGTGATTCAGAAATTTTATTCGCCTGGATTCAATCTAACTGTAAAAACTCGAATATATTTAACTGGGTTGATAAAAACGACATCCTCCGAAAAGGCCCATCAAAGTTTCGAGCAGTTTCGAAACTCAACCCCACACTAGACTGCTTAGTAGCCTCAGGAAAAATAATTGTGAATGATAAAGTCAGACCAGTCCGAATTGAAATAAATCGAAGCTTTTTATAATCCAGTACTTTACCACCGGCCTTGCGCCGGTGTTTTTTTACTTGTAATACGATTCAGATTACCGACCAATCCTCACTTTCCCCATGTATGCCGCCAGCCTCCTTTTTCTGCTCAGCCTGGGACAGTTGGCTAGCTGAAATAAAATGTTCATGGCCGTCTTTCTCGAAAACGAGCTCACCAACTGGCTTAACGCGCATAGCACCTCCCATATCAAAGCGAGGGCTATAAACGAGCTGCTTAGCAGGCACTTCTAAGTTGAGCGCAAGAGTCCGATGACGACCTGGCGGAATGAGCACATTCAGACTGCGGCTACCGGAAATATGTCGGTGTCTGCAATGACGGAAAATCGGGATAGGAAACCCTTCTGCCCGGCAGTGTTCTGAAAGAAGCGTCCCAACGGATCGACCATGATGTACGACTCACTCATGTCGTCGTTGTCCTCGACGCACATCACCTCTCGAAGTGCGTCATGGCGAGCGACGAAGGCGAGAAAGTCTTCGGAGGAAACGGCCAGATCACTGGTTACTACCTGCAGCATGCGTAACACTTTCCATCGGTCTGGCATAAGCGCATGCATGATCGGCGTCATGTCTTCTTGGTGGTTCAGTGCATTGACCACTGTATTAACCTTCAATCGCAGAGCCGAATTCTGCGTCTTTGCGCGGACCAGCACTTCGGAGAGCGAGAGGGTTGCCGACTTTCTGTGCGAGCACGGCATGTCGGTGCCGACTGATCTCATTAAGTGGTCGTATTCGCCAAGAATGGTTGGTGCTCTAGCGGCGCAGCAGGTTGCCGATCGGTTGTTCAACTCCGGTCTGGCACTGCCCAAGCGGATCTTTACCGGGGTGGGTTCTTGCCTGTTCGCTCCGCGCGCGTACGGTCGTCTGGATTTTGACCAAGTAGCTGGCCGCACATTTTGGACAGACCAGCAGCGATACGCTTTTTGTGAGCAGCATGAGGACAAAATCCTCATGCGTGCAGAGTACATGCAGGATGGCTGCGGTCTCGACTACCTCGATATGACCGGCCGGATGTTGATGCTCAACGCGGTAAGTGAGTTCATCGGCTGCATGTACAACATGATGGGCAGCAATCTGATGGAGCCGGCAGTGGGTAAGCCGGTGATGCGCAGTTACAACATGTCCGAAGAAGATCTGGCGTTTGAGCTGCAGCTGTTCCGGCTGTTCCGTAAAGAAATTGAAGGCTCCGATGATGGCTGGGTGGACGTATTACCAGTTCCAGGAAATGCCAACCTTATATTCCTGAAAGGTGCTAACGGCGCTTTTGACTGGGTTGTTCGTGATCAGCGCGACAAGGAGTTTTCCTCCAATCCGCTTTACCCGTTCTTTAATAAGGACGAAGTCCCCAAGGCTATGGACCGGAGCAAGCTGGACGGGCATTTGTACTTTGCAACCGGCACTTGGGCGGAAAAGCTGGAGCACGATGCAGAATCGCGTCATTACGCCGAAGGTGGAACGGCAGCCAATTGGCCTGGTGAGTGGAAAGACTGGTGTAGCGAAGGGAAGCGGCGTTAACTCTACAGTGAGGCCGGAATGCCACATTGAAGCAATCAACGCCTTTTAGCGAATGACCTTTTCTACTTCCATTGAGGGGCCCCATGGGGCCACTCAATGGATAATCTGCGAAGCGGACTGCGCACCGAGGGTGCGGGCAAGTGCGTCCTGTAGCGCAACCGATTTGACGGAGCGCGCAATCTGCTTGGGAATGGGCCGCGACCAACGACTGCGCAGCTCGTCTACAGCACCACGGATGTGGTCGTGATGAAGGCCTTCGATTCGCATGGACCAGAAGCGCTCAGAACCCCAGTCTTCGGTGTTCGGCTTCTCAGTCAGGACATGGACGTCACGCGATGCACGCAACAAATCAGGCATATTCATAGCTCTCTCCAATAA
The DNA here is from genome assembly GCF_040310285.1 of Pseudomonas sp. HY2-MNA-CIBAN-0224. Classification (NCBI taxonomy): domain Bacteria; kingdom Pseudomonadati; phylum Pseudomonadota; class Gammaproteobacteria; order Pseudomonadales; family Pseudomonadaceae; genus Pseudomonas; species Pseudomonas sp. HY2-MNA-CIBAN-0224. Next base: position 25,238 of record NZ_JBEOPQ010000024.1, read on the forward strand.
AGCCACGGCAACAAAGCACCGTGCTGCCTCAGGCAACAGGTCATGGTCAGCAGGGATTTGGAGAGAGAGGGCAAGGTCCTTTGAGCTGATCAACTGAGGAGGCAACTGCTCAGCCGTGGTTGCTCAGGCACCACACGCACTCAAGCGTTGGTGAATCTTATTACTGACCATAGCCCGATTACAAGGGCTCGATTGTTGAGGTTTTCGATTCAAAAAAATCTCAACCACACATAACTGCAATGACATCACCACCAAGAAGGTTCGACCCATGTCATTGCACTGCCCTCGCTGTCACTCACCCAAAGTTGCTTCATTCCATCAAGCCATGAAAGTTGGCGCGGCCATCGGCACAGTAGGCGGTGTTGCGCGTGGCGTCAGCGCTGCACTGGCCGGAGGCCAAGCTGGTGCGTTGGTTGGCACTATCGCTGGACCTTTCGGCATCACGCTCGGCTATGTATCAGGTGCCATCCTCGGCGGCCTGGCCGGCGGGGTTGGTGGTTGTGCTCTCGGCGCACAGCTGGGCGATACGCTTGACCGCCACGTATTGGCCCACAACCTCTGCTTGCTCTGCGGTCACCGCTTCAATCTACCGGCCTGATCTGGCCGCACCACACATTTCAATCCATATCGTCCGGACGGTGCTGCGCTGGGCGCGGCGCTTTTTGCCGGCCTGCACCCTAAGGAATCTCAACCATGGCTCATCTCGTCGAAACTATGGCCTACGCTGGCGCTGCTCCTTGGCACGGCCTGGGCAATCAGCTCACGCAAAAACAACCCATCGAAGTCTGGCAACGCGAAGCCGGCATGGACTGGCAGATCCAGGAAAGCCCCGTGCATTTCAAATCGGACAGCATCGGCACACTGGGCGCGATCCACTCGTTCCCAGAGCAAAAGGTGCTGTTCCGCTCGGATACCAAGGCACCGCTGTCGGTGGTTTCTAACCGTTATCACACAGTGCAGCCACGCGATGTGCTGGAGTTCTACCGGGATCTCACCGAGGTCTCCGGCTATGAGCTAGAAACTGCTGGTGTACTGAAAGGCGGGCGCAAATTCTGGGCACTGGCGCGTACCGGGCAGGGTGCTGCAATAAAGGGTAATGACCAGGTAAACGGCTATCTGCTGCTTGCCACATCCTGCGACGGCACCCTGGCCACCACCGCAACGCCCACCACGGTTCGGGTGGTGTGTAATAACACCCTGACCATCGCCCTGGACGGCACCAGCCGCGCCATCAAGGTGCCGCACAACACCCGCTTCGATTCATCGGTGGTAAAGAAACAGCTCGGCATCGCCGTCTCGCAATGGGACGACTTTATGTACCGCATGCGTGCGCTGGCCGAACGCAAGGTGCAGTGGCATGAGGCGCTGGGCTTCTTTATGAACGTGCTGTGCGAGACCAATCCGACCGGTGCACTGCCGGAGGTGCTTCCCAACGAGCGCGCCCTGCGCAAAGTCCAGGAGCTGTATGAAGGTCGTGGTCGGGGCAGTCAGCTCGACTCGGCACGCGGCACCGCCTGGGGCCTGCTCAATTCCGTGACCGAGTTTGTCGATCACGAGCGCCGGGCACGCAGCAACGAGTACCGCATGGACTCGGCCTGGTTCGGCCAGGGCGCGCAGATCAAGCAACGTGCCCTGGACACCGCCCTGCAACTGGTCGCCTGACCGCTTACTTACCCACCCCATAACGCCCGATCAGCCTAGTTGCTGATCGGGCGTTTCTATTTCCGCAAGGTGAACGCAATGACAGCTACTCCGTTGAGCAGCACCAGCAAGCCGCGCCCGGCGCTGCGCTTGATCAGTACCAAGGAACTACCGCGTGAAGATTGGTTGGCGGTGCGCAAGCAAGGCATTGGCAGTTCTGATGCTGGCGCGGCCGTTGGCCTAAATCCCTATAAATCGCAGCTCGAACTATGGATGGAGAAAACCGGGCGTGACACCACATTGCCCAAGGCAGATCCGCACGATGAAGAAAGTCCGATGTACTGGGGCAATGTGCTGGAGCCGGTCGTGGCCTGGCATTACAGCAAGCGTACGAAGAACAAGGTGCGACGCATCAACGCCGTGCTGCAACACCCTGATCCTCAACTGCCCTGGATGCTGGCCAACATCGACCGCGAGGTGATCGGTGCTGACGATGTGCAGATTCTCGAATGCAAGACAGCCGGCATAAACGGCGCACGCCTTTGGAAAGAAGGCGTACCCGAGTATGTGCAGCTGCAGGTGATGCACCAGCTCGCTGTCACCGGCAAGCAGGCAGCGGATGTCGCGGTACTGCTGGGCGGCCAGACGCTGGAGATCCACCGCATCGAGCGTGACGAGCAGATGATTGCTCGCCTGATCGAACTGGAACGCAAGTTCTGGCACTACGTGGAGACCGACACGCCACCGGCTGCTGATGGCTCAGCATCAGCTGAAATGGCGCTCCGCTGCCTCTATCCGGAAGACAACGGCCAGACCGTCGACTTCAGTGGCCGTGCCAGTTTGGCAGCAGCCTTCCTGGAGCTCAAGGCGGTACGCCAATCCATCAGCGAGAAGGAAACCCGCGAAGCCCAGCTCAAGCAGATGCTGCAGCAGGCCATGGGTGATGCCACACGCGCGGAGTTCAGCCACGGATTTATCAGCTGGAAGAAATCTCAAGACAGCAACGTGCTCGATGTTCAAACCATGCTAAAGGACAAGCCCTACCTGCAGGTTCGTTACACCAAACTCAAGGAAGGCAGTCGGCGCTTCCTGATCAGCTAATCCCCCGCTCAACCATTCCCTCCCCCTGGCCAGTACATGCAGTTAGCGCTGCGTGGCTGGCCTTTTTCGTTTGCAGGAGAACCACCATGCTTAAAGGTCTCGCTATAACCCCGCCGGTTCTCGGACGGATTTCTATCGGTAAAGTCATCGAGAAAAACGGTAAACGCCTACCGGAGAAAGATGATCAATTCACCATCACCTCACAGGTGCAAGGTAAGGACGGCTGGCTGCTGCACCCGCTTAATGACGAGCTACGCAAAAGCCAGGAAGACAAACTGCGCAGCATCCCGGTGCGCCTGCTGTTCAACGAACCTGAGCTGAATTTTCGCGCTGACTACACACTGTTTGATCGGCAGTCTGGCCGACCGTTGTGCGTAGGCAATGGCGAGACCTGCAAGCGAATTACCCAGGACGGCATGCAATCACTGCCCTGCCCTTCGCCCGATACTTGCCCACTGGCCAAAGGCGGTGCCTGTAAGCCTTACGGCCGGCTGAACGTGCTCATTGGTGATGACGACCCACTGGGTAGCTTTGTGTTCCGTACCACCGGGTTCAACAGCATCCGCACCCTGGCTGCTCGCCTGCATTACTTCCAGGCCATTTCTGGCAATCGACTGGCCTGCTTACCGCTGGAGTTGCGCCTGCGTGGCAAATCCACCCGACAAAGCCATGGCACGCCGATTTTCTACGTAGATCTCACAGTGCGTAACGGCATGGATATGTCCGAGGCGCTGCTAACTGCCAACGAACTGGACACACAACGGCAAAACGCTGGCTTCGATCAATCCGCGCTGGATGAGGCTGCACACCGTGGCTTTGGCAACGGGGCATTCGAGGACAGCGTGGAGGATGCCGGTGCAGTGATCGAAGAGTTCTATTCGAGCGCGGACACCACCACTGCCAACGTCAAGGGTGAAGTGCTGCAACCAGCTACCAAGTCGCTTGCGGGCAAACTGGAAGTGCTCGCCTCATCAACCAACTGAGCACTACCCCCGATTGAGCCTATCGGCCAGTCGGGCTCTTTCGGAGAGCCGTCATGACCTTGCTTCGATTTCTGCTGTGCCTGTTCATCTTCATCGGCGCACTGGCTGCGGCTGGAGTTCTGGTGCTGAGCATTCTGCTGATGCTGCGTTTTCCGCCGTTGCTGATCGCCGTAGTCCTGGCGTGTTGGATCTTGAACCGCCTGCTCAAGCTACTGCACACGCTCCGCTCAAATCCCCCCACGTCAGATTCCGCGTCGCAGCGGTGACCTCATAAACCTTCATAAGCGGCCTGCCAGGGCGTGGCCGCATTCACTCATCTGGAGAATGAACCATGCTCAGACAGTGTTTGATATGCGAGTCCGCAGCAGTCATGACGCAGGAAGCAGCCATGAGGATTGATGATACTGCCCTTTCTTTTTGTCGATCTCTCCAAGCACCAGGACCGACTGCAGCCGAACTTGCACAGGGTTGGGCCAACCCCACAAGGAGGAATCATCTCTCCGGAAATGGCGAATTGGACGCTGGATGGCCTGGAAGATGTCGTCTAACCCAACGAAAACAGCACACGCTATGATAACCGTCGCAGCCACCCTACCCGCGACGGCCCTGTGACCGGTGTTGCACTCCGAACCAGGCCAGAGCAATCCGTGCCTGGAACACTCCTTCGATACCCGGCCGAACAGGTTCCTTATCGAACCGCGCCAGGCCATCATCGCGAACTTGTCCACCGTAGCGATCATCATCGACGGTGGGCGGTGATACATCTCCTCATCCACGACCATCACAGGCAAACCTGGGTGTGCCTGCTTGCTCGAACGACCACGAGAGAAGTCACAGGCACTTAGCTTGTCGCCGCAATAAATCGTCGTACGCCCGGCGATCTTATCGACCTCAATATCTCTCTTCGGGTCGATCTCCGCTCCGCACCACGGGCAGCCTGTCAGCTGTGCCGGCGAAGCCATTCCGGTCGGGTTTCTCCCTGGGGTACGAATGGCCTCAATGAACTTGTGACTATCCTCAGTGGTACCCGGGGTCACCTTGTTACCAACCCAAAGGCCGATAGTGAACGCGCTCTCACCTAAGTACTTGTCGCCTGCTGCAAGCGCTTCCCGGCGAATATGTTCCATCGCACAGATCAAGGCAGTGGCACGCTGGAACTGTTGCAAGGTCAGCAAACGTAGGGTGTACCGCATGATCACGGCTAGTCCGCGGGATGAGTCGTAGCCACCCAGATTTCCTTGCAGGCGGCGAATCGCCATGGTGAATGCAGCGACACCCAGGTATGCCTCGGTCTTGCCACCACCAGTGGGGAACCAGAGCAGATCCGCATAGGCCTGCAGAGGCTGAGTCCGGTCGGTATGTTTCGGATCGGTCAGCCCAGGCACGGACAACAGCAGGAAGGCCAACTGGAAGGGACGCCAGGAGCGGTTCTTGGGAATATCGAACTCCGTTAGCTCGACAGTGCGCCCGCGACGGCGTTGCAAGGCGAAAGCGCTGTGTACCCGCTGAATTGCCATCGCTCGGTTTGCGAAACGAAATGCTGCCAGGGCATTATCGTCTGTCGCCAGCAGACTCACCCCCTCGCGCAGACGAACCAGAATCGACTCGCAGTGCCCCAGCGCTTCATCGGCCTGCTGTACGTAGCCAGCGGCATCGCTCTCGACACGTGCGTGCTGATCTTCGATCCAGGATGCATAGTCCTCGGTCAGTATCCCGAGCGCGACAACAAGCTCTTCCTTCTTCAGCTCCGCCAGATATTTCATATCCAGCAAACCTTCGTCGACCAGCCTGCGCATCGCCGGCCGGTCCTGCGAATTCAACCCCGGCGTCTCGGTGACCGGCACTTCGTATTGCGGCATCACCGCGGTGCGCAGCTCTACGGCCCTTGCCACGTCTGGGCCAGCCACCGCATGCACTGCAACGCCATGACCTACAGCGAACTCGACCCGATCGCGATAAATCATTTCCAGCGCCAAGCGCTCACGTAAGTCGTCATCATCCGCAGCACCAACATCTGCCTCCAAAGCAGGACGGCGACGGAATATAAGCGTGGAGCAGGCAGGTAACTCGACCCTCGCCAGGGAACGTGCAAGATGAGTAGCCGCGACCACTTCGCCAAAGCTGGCAAGAACACCACCATGGAAGGTCCGGATCAGGGGATTGCCGACATGATTTTCGCAAAAATCCATGAGGTAGCGTGTCTCGCCCTCCACTACCTCCTCCCGCATCCCCAGAAACCGATGGAAGGGCACCGCCGGCACCAGGACCATTGCCGCCTCGGTACAATCCGGTATTGGTCGAACCAACCCCGTCATGCCGCACTCCTATCCGTCGTATCGAAAGCCGGCCCCAAGGTATCGATGGCAAAGGATCCGGTAACCGTGGCAAGCGGCATCTTGTCACCCACCGCATAACCTCGGCCGGAGACAAAGGCCACGCTGTCTGTCCAGCCGATGCATTCGACCACCGCGCGCAGGCCGCTGCCCGCCGGAATGGCACGCAGGTAATCGACGCGCAGGTCGATGGTGGCGATAGGCCGGAGCGAGCGGAGCGCGGAGAAAATGGCCAGTCCGCACGTCGTGTCGAGCAGGGTCACCAGCGTGCCCCGATGCAACGCTCTATGGCCGTCGGCCAGAGTCTCGGAAAACGGCATCGTCATCTCTGCCCTGGCGTCGACCACCGCCACCACGTCGATGCCGAAGGCGTTGAACAGCGGATGCTGGCTGCCGAAAAATGCTTTGGCCATGGCAGCTTGGTCCAGTTCCGGCTTCATATGGGACATGCCTACTCCTCTATGTGCACTGCAACTGCGTTCACTCAATACGTCAGAGCAGCGTCGACATAACGAAGCTCCGCCACCCGTACGGCTTGCAGGGCATCTGCGAGTAGCTCCGTAGGGAAGCATTCGCTCTCGGAGCCTGCTTTCAGCGCTAGCGCCAGCGCTGTCCAGCATCTGGCACAACCTGTCATCAGCTGCGGCAGCTGCAGCTCGCTGATGCGTGGATCAGCCGATGCGGCTTCCTCCAGAAATTCTGCGTACATCTTGCGAAAACCGCCGCCGCCCGTGCCGCGCCGTTCGATGATTTGATAAGCAAAACGCGTCGTCCAGCGCCAGTCGCCCTCGCGTTCCCAGCGGCCAAGATCGGCCTGCCAGGTATCGAGCGCGGCCACGCCGGTATAGGGTCCGCCCTCCAGCAGCAAACGTGCGTTGTGGCGTATGGCTGCCGCCACCCGCTCGACCGAAAGCCGGGTATGAATGGCGGGAGGAGCGAACAGGTTACCGGCATGAAAAAAGGGAGGCAGCTCCGCGAAGCGGGCACGGGCCAAGGCTGCACGTGCCACCGAGATGGGCGCAGGGCGCTCGGTATCCGTCACCAGAATGCAGCCATCCGCCGGCTGGCGCTGCCAGGCCATGATGGCATGGCCGGGAAAATGCGTGCGGCTGGCAAAGTACGGCAGGTGAAAAATATCGGTCAGCAGCAGGGCCGGGCGCCCCTGGTCGAGCAGGCCATCCAGCGCCTGCGCGCCCTCCTCGACCGAGCCGTAACTTGTCCAGGCGAACGGTACGTCAAGCGCCTGGAATACCCGCTCCTCGTATCCGAGCGAGCGCACATGGACCAGAAAGGGTACCGGCGCATCGGGCAGCGTCAGATACGTGATCCCTAGCCCCGAGCCCAGCCCAAAACACATGGCCTCGGTCAGTGTCGTGCCATGGAACTCGAGCAAGTCCCGGATGGCCGAACTCCCGCAATGGCGGCCGGGCCGATGGGGAATGGCAGGGACTGGTGCCATCTCTGCTGCATGTGATTTCATTATCGACTTACCCTTTTTGAAGACTGATGAATAAACTTGGGCTCATATCGTTCCGTCGCAATCTGCGTTGACGTGACGGTTGGCCCGGTCAATTACCCGGAAACGTTTCAGGTGCGGCCGGTGAGTTCAGCGCTCGCGTCAGGTGGCTTGCGCCAGCACCCGGTCACCGAACACCGTAGCCGAGAGCGCCCCGGGTCGATCAATTTTACCAATCACAGGGATGCTACAGCGGTGGCCTGGCCGATTCCCCGTGGTGCGCCGGTGATGAATATAACCTTGCCCGACGCACTGTCTCTCAACGCTGAGGCAGGGTCGATCGCATCATATCGGGCATGATGTTCCGTCAGAGAAAGGAATTGGGTCTCAATCGATGACATTGTGCCTCCTGTGACGGGTTGGTAGGGTCGCGGCGACGCCCACAGGAATGTGGATCAGCGGGGAGGTATCTTTTGGTCCAGCCTCCAGCAGGCAGACGCGAGTGTCCGGGTTGGCGCTCAGTCGGTTGGCCAAGACGCAGCCGGCAGAGCCGGCGCCGACGATAATGTAGTCGAATTCCATCTGTGCGGGCCTCGATTGGTGGCGAGGAGAACAGTGGAATTCTCAGTGGTTGTGGTAGGAGCTTTATTGGCTTATTACGACCATTTTTTGACTTTTTGCGACAACAGACTGCCGCAGTAGTAACCCCCCAACCCTGGACACACAAAATTCTGCACACCCTCGAGCGTTGCACTTATGGTGCTGAGTTCAGCAGGCCTTAAAAAGGCTGTCCCCGCCCAGAATTACAGAGTCGCCAAAAATTAATGTAACTTAAATACCTCTACCGCCCCCCCCAAATTACCAGCCAACTTAACTAAATATTGATTTACCTCCGAAATCCTCTCACTACCCAACTCAACTCCTGCCGCGATTTCTCTAATAACATTCGCATTATTTAGCATATCTTCAACAACTGCGCTCTGCTCTTCTGAAGCAGTTGCAACTTGTGTAATCTGCAACATGACTTGGGATACTGAATTTACAATATCCTCAATTGATCTACTAGCTTCGCCAGCTGCAATAACGCTATTTTTTGACACAAAGACACAGTCGCCCATGACATCAAGAGCAACACATATACTTTTATTTAAAGAAGCAATCATCGCCTGAATTTCATACGTGGAATTATTTGTACGTTGAGCTAAGCTTCGAACTTCATCAGCAACAACAGCAAATCCTTTCCCGGCCTCGCCTGCATGCGCGGCCTCAATTGCGGCATTCAAAGCCAGCAGATTTGTTTGATCGGTGATTAGATCAATAATTTCAATAATTGTACCTATTTTTGAAATATCAGTTTCAATGCATTTAATAGCCACGTATGAATCATTAACCCGTTGTGACAAAGCATTTATAGATGATACGGCTGTGTCAATAGCTTTTTGACCATGAACCGCCAACTGCCGCCCCTCAGATGATATTACTTCAGACTTACTTGCCGCATTTGAAGTTTCAGTTATAGCGAAAGAAATCTGTGATAGCGCACTGACAAATTCATCAATTTTACCTGCCTGATCACATATATCACTTGACGTGCTTTGTGAAATACTTAAAGCCTCGACTGCTGAATTAAACAAATCACCTTGTACGTGTTTTATCGATTCAATCAAGGCACACACCCCAGCAGCCATCGCCATGATTGATGACTGCATTTTACCCACTTCATCATTGCTCGGTATAGTGCGGTATGTAAGATCACCTTTTGACATACCATCCATAACATGAACTATCTCATCTATTGAATTGCGAGTCTTTTTCATAAGAAGCAAAATAACAAAAAAGAAGATACAATTAATTGCCACAACAAGAAAATACACATAGCTTTTAACACGCTTGGAAATATCAGCAAGTTCCATCCCAAAGCGATCAGAGTTAGTGTACGACCAACTTACAAGCCGTTTCATTTCCTCAACGCTCTCAGAGTTTAATCCATCTTTAGAAATGCTACTTGCATACCTCACGAGCTGCCCAAGCTTTATTTCTGAAGCATCAGATAGCTCAAGAATCAATCCCTTCCCCAATAATCTTAAAAGAGCTTTATCGCCATCCCACAAACTGTTTACAGACGTAGTTTGTCTACGCGCCCTCTGCACCTGCTCTACTATAAAATTTACATTTATATTTATTTCTTTTTTCTGCAGTTCATAGTGTACATTGCTCAAGGCAACAACATGCTCCCTTTCATAATAAGAAAACTCTGTCAACTTATGCATTAAGCGCATCCCGAACAGCGCAACAAAAAAAGAAAATCCTGCCATAATAAGAATCAAAAAAAATCGACAGCGCAGCGAACAGTTGATATTCATACCACCCCTTAGCACCATGAATGGAATATTATATCTCAACCAATATTGAAATATATTTATTCTTAGGCAAGATATAAAACAGCACTCTTTCTACAATCTAGAAGAGCGCTGTTAAACGAGCGAAATTATAATACCTCAGAACTTATATGATGCTCCAAGACTCAGAATGAAAGGATCAATCTCAATCTTGGTAGAAACAGGTGCAGCCCCAAGTGTACCAGAAATATCTGTTTTGAAAGGAATATAGCGCACATCTGAATTTAACATCCATGAGTTACCAAAATCATATCTAAGGCCGACCTGAGCAGCAGGCGCCCATTTATCTTTGATATCAAATGAAGTCAAGGCACCATCAGTTTTGTCGAAGAAAAACACTCGACCGACACCTAGTCCGACATATGGATAAAGTCGCTCAAAATTATCAAAATGATACTGAAGTGACAAAATTGCAGGGCCATAATCAACTTCACTGACTCTTCCCAGCGCAGAGATGGATTTTTCACCTTGAAACTTAGCTTTAGCTGGAATCCCGACGAAAAAATCCAGAGCTACATTGTTACTAATAAAATAGGAAATATCAAAAGTAACTGTTGTATCATTACCGATGCTTACAGCAGCATTGGGTACAGTAGCCCCACCTACATTTAGGGAGCCTAGCGTCTCGTCTACATAAACTTTAGACATATTAAAGCTAGCAACCCAGTCGCCCTGATTGTAGCCAGCAGTTTCAGTCGAATAGATTTCACCTGACCACGCACTGGCCCCACCCAACACAAAACTAGTTGCTAATATCGACATAGCGAGTTTTTTTACAATAGTCGGATTCATTATACTTCCATTTTTTGTTATATAAGTGAATTCATAAACAAGTTACTACCTTTCACAGAGGCTGATTTTCGAAAAAAATTAGCCAAAGTCCGTACCAAAAGCGTTACTCAAGTGCCGAAGAATCATTACACGAAAGAATATCAGCATATTTCTCACGCAAACGATTCTTCAGAATCTTACCAGCCCCATTGCGCGGCAGTTCATCAATAAATATAGCGGCGTCTGGAATTTGCCACTTAGCCACCTTACCTTCGAAATAACTAAGCAATTCATCATCCGTTAGCACTGAATTAGGGGCTCTGACTGCAACAAGAAGAGGCCGCTCATCCCATTTTTTGTGCTTTACAGCTATGACTGCAGCATCAACTATCGCGGGATGCGCAATCGCAACACCTTCTAGCTCTACCGTACTAATCCATTCACCACCAGACTTTATAATATCCTTTGCGCGATCACAAATTGTCATAAAGCCATCCTGATCAATAGTGGCCACATCCCCAGTTGAAAACCATCCATTCGAGAGTGTTGTACCAATATTGCTACGAAAATAATCTTTAATAACCCAATGCCCTCGAACCATAAGATTGCCTTTGGTAACACCATCTTCAGATAGTGTGACACCCTCATCATCAACTATCTTTAGTTCGACACCATAAGGTGGACGTCCCTGGCTTTGGCGCAGTGCAAGTTTTTCATCCCATGGCAAATTCACTTGATGCCCGAGTGGCGTGTTTGCCGTACCAAATGGCGAAAGCTCAGTCATACCCCAAGCATGAATAACTTCGACACCATATAGATCGTTAAATTCTTTAATCATAGAAGGAGGGCAGGCCGAGCCTCCTACAACAGTTCGCGTAAGGCTTTCTGCTTTCGAACCACTTTCCGCTAGAGAGGCTAACAACCCCTGCCAAATAACCGGCACTCCAAGAGCAATACTGACACATTCCTGATCAATTAGCTTCGCTAAGCTAGCGCCATCAAGTGCCGGGCCAGGAAGAACTAATTTTGCACCAACCATTGCAGCGGAGTATGGAATCCCCCACGCATTTACATGAAACATCGGAACAACTGGCAAAATTGTATCTCGCGCAGACAAATTGAGCGTATCAGGCATTGCAGTCGTCATTGAATGTAAAACTGTCGAGCGGTGTGAATAAAGTACGCCCTTAGGATTACCCGTAGTACCCGAAGTATAGCAGAGACTAGAAGCCTCTTTTTCATCTACATCGGGCCACACATAGTCATCATCACCTTGTCCAATCAAATCTTCGTAGACAAGTAATCCTGGAATCTTGGCGGATGCCTTTAAATTTGCACATCCCATCAAGACAAAGGCTTTGGCTGTTGTTAATAGCCCATCTAGCCCAGCAATTATCGGCAAGAATGTCTCGTCAAAAAATACTACCTTATCCTCCGCATGATTTATCACATAGGCAATCTGCTCTATGAAAAGCCTAGGATTTATCGTATGACATACCATCCCTGCACCTGAGACACCGAAGTAAATCTCAAGATGGCGGACATTATTCCACGCAATGGTTGCACAATGATCACTTTGCGTGAGCCCCATCTTGCCTAGCGCAGAAGCAAGCTTACGGGCACGCAGCGCCACTCCTGACCAATAAGTTCTTGTTACTTCACCAGAGGTTTCAACAGAAACCACCTCTGTATTACCATGGTATCGTGCAGCATGATCAATAAGTGAACTTATGATCAACGGCTGACGCATCATCTGACCAATCATAGCGCTGCTCCATATCGACAACTAAATTCAATTGAATCAGTAAATTTAGTCAAAAATTAGTTTTCTATTACGTGCAAACTAATTCTACAGTAGCTCTGGCTCTAAATTTTGGCGAGCAAAACCAATACTTGCATCTAATGATGTCATATCAACTTTTCGCATAATTATTTCCGCGGCATTTTCAGCAATCATAATAGTCGGAGCGTTTGTATTCCCTGCGACTAAATTCGGCATAATTGATGCATCAACGACTCTAATGTTTCTTAAACCGCGCACCTGCAAGCATGGATCAACGACTGACGCTGGATCTTTACCCATTCTACAAGTACCTACCGGATGATAAATCGTCTCAGCTCGACTACGAATATCTGCAACTATTTCATCATCGCTAGTAACAGCAGGGCCAGGAACTATTTCCCGTTTAAAATGCTTAGCCATGGATGGGGCATCAAAGATAGCGCGACCGATCTTTATACCAGCAATCATAGTCTTAATATCTTCAGGATCACTAAGGTAGTTGGGGTCAATCAGTGGATCATCCATAGGATTAGCACTTTTAAGTCCAATCCTACCTCGGCTTTTAGGTAAAAGATCACATATGTGTAGCGTATATCCATAACCAACGGCTATTTTACGACCATGATCTTTTAAATAGGTTGGCAAAAAATGGAACTGCAAATTAGGCCGATCACGCTCAGGGGAGCTTTTCACAAAACCACCTGACTCAGCCACATTGCTCGTCAGAAAACCCTTGCGCTTAAAAATATAGGAAAACAAACCCACAAGACCACGAGGGATGAAAGAAAATGCCACACCTATCGGCGCTCTAGAATTTGCGGCGCACATTAAAGTAATATCTAAATGGTCTTGAAGATTTTTTCCAACTTCAGGAAGGTCGTGCACTAGAGCAATTCCATGCTCCTTAAGCTCGGCTGCCGCCCCAACTCCAGAAAGCATTAGAAGTTGAGGTGTGTTAACCGCACCAAGAGAAAGAATCACTTCACCACTATCTGTAGTCTTAACTTGCTGATGCATATTTTTTTGAATATAAGACACCCCTACTGCCTTACGATCTTCGAAAAGTACTTTTGTAGCATGCGCTTCAGTAATTATATCTAGATTAGGTCGATCAATCACATCATGTAAGAATGCACGAGCTGAGCTCCAGCGCTGTCCATGCTTTTGTGTTACTTGATAAAATCCTACTCCCTCTTGGTGCGCACCGTTAAAATCACCGTTGAAGCTAATTTTAGCCTCCATACCGGCCTGAACGAATGATTTGCTAAGCGGGTTGAGATCCTTTAAATCACTAACGGCCAGTTCTCCGTCCGTCCCATGATAGTTTGACTTATCAAAGCGCTGGTTGTGCTCAAGTTTTTTGAATAACGCGAAAGCACGCTTCCATCCCCAATATTCCCCCCCCGCTTGCTCCCAAGCCTGGTAATCCTCCTCATGCCCCCGGATATACACCATCGCATTGATCGAACTTGATCCACCTAGCGTCTTCCCTCGGGGCCAAAATAGACTACGTTCATTGAGGTGTTGTTGTGGTGCAGTTTGAAATGCCCAGTTGAGTTTTTTACTATTTGAAAGTAAAGCAATACCTAGCGGCATATGAATTAGCGGATTTGTATCTCGCGGCCCGGCCTCAAGTAAGCAAACTCGTTTCGACGGGTCGGCTGAAAGGCGATTAGCAAGAACACACCCAGCGGATCCAGCACCAACAATTATATAATCATACATTTTTTGTTATCCTAAAAGATAAATATTGCAATAACACTTCAGCTCAAATACCTTACCGTCATGCTAATTAATCGCTTCACCTTTCCAGTGTAAGGGGGGAACAACAAATGTGTAATTGAGAACCTATCCAGCAGAATGGGCTTCTCGTGAGAAAACGCCTGGAAACCGTAAAACCCATGAGCACTACCAATACCGCTATTATTAACTCCGCCAAATGGAAGATTGGGATGCAAAAATTGGACAACGCTTAAATTTATCCCAACTGACCCAGAACTTGTGCGACCCACAATATCCTGAGCAAACTCTTTGTCTTCAGAGAAAATATAAAGCGCTAGAGGCTTGGCGTTATCGTTTATCTGCTTAATCACATGATCTATATCATCGTATTCAATAATCGGCAGTAATGGGCCAAATATTTCTTCACGCGAAATGTCCATCTCAGGCGTGACTTTGGATATTATAGTTGGCGCTACAAATCTATCCAATGCATCAATCTCGCCCCCTTGTAAAATTTTCGCGCCTTTTGATTTTGCGTCACCTATGAGCTCATAAAGTCTATTAAGGTGCTGATCATTTACAATTCTGCAATAGTCCGGCGATTTCTTCTGCGCCTCAAAATCCTTCCCATAAACCCGCGTCACTTCTTCCATTATGATTTTATGAAAATCATGGGCTATGCTTCTATGCACAAATACATGGTCAGGTGCAATGCACGTCTGTCCATTATTCGAAAATTTGCCCCATACGATGTTACGCGCAGCTTTTTTTAAATTTGCTGTCGGACCAATAATGGTTGGGGATTTTCCGCCTAGCTCCAACGTAACCGAAGCGAGTGTTTTCGCCGCTGCTTCCATTACTAATTTTCCAACTCGTGGACTCCCTGTGAAGAAGATATGGTCAAATGGTAGAGTCAACAGCTCTTGGGAAACAGCGGCGTCGCCCTCCACCACAGTGACTAGATCAACGGAAAAAGCCTCCCGAATGATAGAGCCGATCAATGAAGCAGTGTGCGGTGTCAACTCAGATGGCTTTATAATAACGCTATTACCTGCCGCCAGCGCAGAAACAAGTGGGCCAAAACTAAGGTTGAAGGGATAGTTCCAAGGCGCAATGATTAAACAAACCCCCTTTGGCTCGAAACTAAGCCTTGCTTTGGTGCCAAGTACACTGAGTGCTGCCTTCACTCTTCGTGGCATCATCCAGGTTTTTAGGTTCCGTTTTGCGTGACTGATTTCTTGCAATACCGGAAATATTTCTGTCAGCTTTACCTCACTCGCCGGTTTACGGAAGTCTGCCGCAAGTGCAGCGATAATTTCTGACTCACGACGCTGAATTATTTCTTTCAGTATATTAAGGGCCGCAATACGCTCTGCTAAACTAAATTTTCCACGGCGAGCGCTACTTGCTTTTTTTTGCGCATTAAAGATGTCAATGACTGAATGGCTTTCAGTGCTTGAGTTGGACTCAGCTAGCCTAGTGTGCATAGTCATTTTTATTATTTTCCTGTATTATTCTGAATGACTTAATGTTTTTAGCCTAACTTTTCCTGATAGAGTACATAGTCTTCTTTAGTGGCTCCACAATCCGGACAGCACCAGTCACTAGGGATATCCTCAAAGCGAGTACCTGGAGCAAAGCCCTCGACCTCGTCACCCAACGCCTCGTCATATATATGGCCGCAAGTAATACAAATCCATTTAAGGAATGCTGCTCCGCTCTGCGAATTAGTTACCCGCGGCTTATGCCCGTTCAGATGCTGTCCTTCAGTTGCAACGTCAAGCGCTATCTCTGCACCCATCGTCGTATTTGATATTTCAGTGTTTACATCAGAGCTGCTCACTTTTGCCGAAACTGAAAGAGTGTTGTTTGAACTGATATTTTTCTCGCCTGTACTTCCCTCAATCAATACGAAATCTAGCTTGTCTCGAACGGCACAGTCGGGACAACACCAATCCTCAGGAATGACGATCCAAGGAGTATTTGGGGCAAACCCTTCATGCTCTTCCCCCTTACTTTCATCATAAACATATTGACAATCTGGACACTGATACCTAGCCATATCTATTACCGTGTTAATGAGTTGCGTACTCTACAGTACGTTAACGCTCGTTATTTTTTATCTTCTTTACGGAAGACCTACGCACAGCTTGTGATTGACTTCGTCGCTCAACTTTATTATCAGGCGTATTTTCACACTCATCAGTTATACTGATTTTTTCCGCTGTAAACTCTAGCTCTGCACTCAATATTGAAGGCTCGGATAACGTGTCTTCGATAATATTATTATCTTGCTTAATGACGGGATCGTTTTGCTTTAATTGTGTGATTTCGCACCGTGGATCCGCGAGCATCTTAAAGTCAATTTTGTCTCGAACAGCGCAGTCAGGGCAGGCCCACTCTTCAGGGATTTCACCCCAATTAGTATTAGGCTGAAAACCCTCGTGCGGCTCCCCCTTGCATTCATCATAGATATACTGACAATCTGGACACTGGTACTTCGCCATTACCCCTTCTCCTTTTAGACCGGTGCTCGCAGCCCTTGAGGCTACCGCTTATTTACTGAGCAAGTCTAACTATGAAATTTATTATTATGGACGTCTGCCGATAGATCCATAGAAATGAATCTATCGGAAGAGCTCAATTATATAAATAACTTGCAGAATGCAACAGTTAATCAATCGTCAGACTTCTAGTGCATAAGGCTCATTACAATTTAACTTGTTAACGCACGACGAACTCAAACAGATATATTAAAAATCCACCGTTATTTCTGCATGCTCACACCACTATGATGCTACCGCGGTTGCGCCCCGTTTATCATCCGCACCAACATTATGAGTAAACTTTTTTATGTATTCTGCACGCATTGAATCTTCAATTTGAATCTTGCTCAGGTCGCCATTAGCCCAATTTACCACCTTAGGGTCCATGACCGATCTAAACCATTGAGGAATCATTGCCATCAAAAATGCACCGGGGTAGCCAGTCGGAAGTGCGGGAAGGCCGGGGAAATCACGTAATGACTGGTAAGAGCGAGTTGGGTGCGCGTGGTGATCAGAGTGCCGTTGAAGGTGAAACAGAACCAGATTTGACACGATGTGGTTACTGTTCCACGAGTGATGTGGCTTTTGATGTTCATATCGTCCATCGGCCATTTTTTCACGCAGCAAACCGTAGTGTTCAATGTAGTTCGCGCTTGTTAACTGCCACCACCCGAAAGCCATCTGAATTGGAAGGAATACCAGCATCTTCGGACCAAAGAAGGCAAGCAGGAGGGTGTAGAGAACAACTGTGATGACCATTGGCTGGAGGATCTCATTATCGAAACTCCAAACGCTTTGCCCGCGGCGCGAAAGGCGTTGTTCCTCAAGCCCCCAAGCACGACGAAACGCTCCAGGAATCTCACGGGTTGAGAATTTATATATATTTTCTCCCATACGTGAGGTCGCAGGGTCCATCGGTGTAGCAACATCACGGTGATGGCCTTTATTATGCTCAATAAAGAAGTGGCCGTACCCGACAACCGCCAGCACAATTTTCGCCATCCAACGATCAAAGGCTTCTTTTTTGTGACCCAGTTCGTGACCTGTATTAAGCGCTAAACCATTCACGATGCCCAGTGACAAGGCAAGTGCGCCGATTTCGAACCAAGACATTGACTGAGTCCCTACCCACCATGCAGACACGATTAGTGCTGCGTAATGCATTGGAACTGTTAGATACGTTAAAACTCGGTAGTAACGTTCTTTCTCCAGTTTCTCCACTACTTCCTCAGGCGGATTATTAAAGTCCTCACCAAACATCGCGTCAAGCAATGGAAGAACCCCGTACCACACAGCTAGAACTAAGCCATAAAAGATACCCCAGCCAGTCTCATTGGCAAGCCAGATTCCGATCATCGGAGTAGCCGGCCAAAAAGTTGAAAGTATCCAAAAATATTTCTTTTTATCCACGTATTCTGGAGCAGAATCCAGAACGCTGTTTTTGCCATTCATTTTGTTGTTCTCCTATTGTCCAATAAGTCTCTGCGAGCACCACACAACCTAATTTCTGTCCCAACAGGGAAAATCAGGCCATCTACTCTCACATCTGACATGGTAAAACTGCACTCACCTTAAGCCTGCTTCAACTACTCCTTGGTGTAGTTTTCTGAATAACATTAACCATCTCGGCGACGAGATCCGCAGTCAATGTCATCCCTCCAGGCCAAGGCGAGCCAGTGTCCTGGCCTTGAATTAGGCTATGTACCCATTAACTGTTGCAGGCCTAGACTGAAGACGTGTGCTCATCAAGGAGTGCCGTTATGGATGCCCAATCCTTTCAACATTTACTGGCTCGGCTTGATCGCCTGACGGTCAAACAGAAGTCCATCGTTCAGCATGTTCTCCAAATCAGCGTGCCGAGAGATGACCTTGTAGAGGCCATTCCTGACCTGAAATCCTGCCCTCACTGTGCCGCAGATGCCACGCAGTTGGCCTCATGGGGTCGCAGTGGTGGCTTGCAGCGCTATCGCTGCAAGGCCTGTCGCCGCACGTGCAACGCATTGACCTGTACACCCCTGGCGCGTTTGCGAAAAAAGTACTGCTGGCTGGATTATGCCCAGGCACCTATTGCTGGGTTGACCGTGAGGGCGGCGGCCAAGCACTGCAGCGTCAGCAAGAACACCGCCTTTCGCTGGCGTCATCGCTTTTTGCGCGATGCGGCTGCGCATCACGATGCGCGTGAAAGCGGCATTGTCGAGGCAGATGAAAAATTCTTTCTTGAGTAGGCCTGCAGGTACCATACGCATCACATCAATGGAGGACGCAGCCAAAACCATCCTGTGGCCTGTGCTGCGGGAACTGATGATCACCTACCCTGACATCAAGACCGATATCACTTTGGACTATGGGCTGACGGACATCGTTGCCGAACGCTTTGATGCCGGCGTCCGCCTTGGTGAGGATGTCGATAAGGACATGATCGCGCTACGCATTTCGCCAGACATTCCGATGGCCATCGTCGGCGCATCGTCCTATTTCGATAAGGCTATGTCTGAGTTAACTGTTGCACGCCCGTATACCCCAGCGACTCTCCCAAGAAAATCAATGGGTTGAGCTGCGCTTTGTAGCGTTCAAGTAGGCGCCGCCAGCCCAGATAGTTCGTTAGGTACTTGGTGGCCACACCATGAAAAGGAATCATCCAGCTCTTGAGCCAGCTGGTTATGCATGGGAACTCTGCCGCAAAACCTTGGGCAACGTGCCCGAATTCTGTTGCTGCTGGCCAGCGGTCTCACGCCCAAGCAGGTGAGTGATCGGTTGGAAGTTTCGGCACCTGTCGTATTCAAATGGCGCAAGCGCTATCAGGAAGCTGGCCTCGATGGGCTGAGCGATCTCCCGCGTAGCGGACATCCACGCACGCTCGACGAGGCGAAGATTAAGGAAATCCTCACCCTGACGACCCAGCGTGTACCGCGTGAGGCGACTCACTGGAGCCTGCGCCTGATGGCCAAATACGTGGGCGTTACCGTCTGGCAAGTCGCCCAGGTATGGGCCGCTGCCGACCTCAAGCCCCACCGGCTGAAAACCTTCAAGATCAGCAACGACCCACACTTTGCTGGCAAAGTGGTCGATGTGGTTGGGCTGTACCTGAGCTCGACTGATCCGCTCGGGTGGACAGCTTGGCGGAGGCTCCCCCGATGCGGCTTCCGCAAGTGGAGCGGCGTCTGGTCAATATCCGGTCAATGCAGCCTCGGGGGGGGCACAGCCAGCCTGAGTCTGGCGACAAAGCAAGCGTCAGTAGGTCACTGATGCCCGGAACTCCGGTCTGCAAGCTCCTGCCTTTCGTCAGTACCGGAAGGACCGGCTGGGCGACAAGCCAAAGCGGCGCCAGCCCCCATGCGAGAGGCCGCATGCGGCAGTACTGCCGCATGGTCACATCATCACTTCTTGGCCGCCTCTGCGATCGACTCGCGAATCGAGGAATAGGTTTGAGCGAAATTCTGCTGTGCTTCGGCATAGCTCTGCTTTGCGTTTTCCCAGGCCTGTGTGGAAGCGTCCCGCAGTCGTGCGGCGCGGGCTTTCTCCTCTTCGACTCTGACCTTGAGTGCCTCGATGCGCACCTCGATAGCGACACGCTGCTCGGCAGAGAGCCAAGCAGCATCGGCACTGAGTCCATCGATGGCTTCCTGCCATGCCTTCTGGCGCGCATCGAATTCGGCCTGCAGGACTGCCCTGCGGGTGGCAACGTCGGCCTGCACGGTATCGAGATAACGGTCTTTGGTGCCCTGCAACGCCGTCCAGGAATCGTCAAGCGACTGCCTGGCCTGCGCCAGCTCCTGCTCACTGCGGATCTTGGCCTGGGCGGCAGCCGCCTCGGCCTCGGCCCGGTAGGCGTCGCGCTTGCCCTTCAGCTCCTGCAGTGCAACCTCAACCTTGGCGCGAGTATTGCCGTTGCGCTTGGCGAGATTCTGCTCAAACACGGCGATGGCGGCGTCCAGTTCGGTCAGGCGTGTCTGTGACCATTCGATGGATTGCCTGGCGAGCGATGGTTCGCTGGCTTGGGCTGCCGGGGTAGATTCTGATGACTGCTGTGCCTGTGCCTGTGCCTGCGCAAGGCCTGCCTGCACCAGCACGGCCAATGCCACGGTGGATAGACGGGGTTTCATGCTCAAGCTCCTTGCCAAATCAAATTAGATTCATGCGAAGAGGAAGCTCTCCCTCGCTCAGAGCGGCTTAGAGAGCGCGTCGCGGATCTTCTGGATCGTGCGGGAATGCACCTGCTTGGCTTCCTCAAGCCCGCTCTTGACGGCTTCCCAGGACGCGTCGCCGGCATCCTTGACTTCACCAATCCTGGTCTGGAACTTCTCGGCTTCGTCCGACACGCGCTTAATGGCGGCATCGAGTTCGGCGCGGGCCTTTTCCACGGCATCCGCAGTCTGGCCACGCAGTTCCTGAAGCGAGGCCTCCCACGCACTGCGCTGGGCCTTAACACGGGCGAGTACGATACCCCGCGCCGTCTGGGCATGTTCACCAACGGCGGACGTGAACGAATGGAACGCGGCTTCCACCTCGACCCATTCTGCTTCCAGTGCGTCCTGAACAGCCTTGACGCCCTGCTTGGTGGCACCGGTCTCGGCGCGGAGCTTGTCGTAATGAACCTGGAGCTTGCCTCGTGCCTCTCGAAGGCGAGCCAGTGCGTCGTCGGCTTCCCGGCGGATGTCGCCATTCACTTCGTCCAGGGACTTCTCGGCCGCAGCGATACCCGCGTCCAGTTCGTCCAGGCGCTGCTTGGCCCATGCAATGGTTTCGTGGATATGGGTTTGAGTGTTCATAACGTCAATACCTTTCTTGGGTGGGTAAAAAGCCGGAGCGCCATCTTGTGAACACAGTGTCATGTGGCGGGCCTGACGGGGAGAAAGCTGCTGCGGCAGAGGTCGCTGATCATCTTTTCGAGCTGAGCGGCGCCATCGTCCTGCAGGTTCTCCCAGTCCATGCCGCGGACCATGACGCCGCGCAGGAACCTGAAACTGAAAATGGCCGTCACGACCGCATTGATCCGCAGCCGGGCCGCGGCGATGCCGAGATCGCCAGACGAGATGGCCGTCACAGCCTCTACGAGACGCTGCAGCATGGGCTCGATCGCCTGCTTGTGGATCAGGGAGAACGCCTCGTCGTTCTCGTAGGCACAGCGCGCGACGAATGACGTCCATGAGTGCGGTTCTGCGTTGCTCAGAATGATGTGCAGAAGATGAAGGAGTGCCTTCTCGAATGCCTGGGATTCGCTTCCGGAAGCCGGTGCATCGAGAATGTGGATGACCTCCCCGAAACGCTCGCGGGCGTACTCGGCAATCATCTGGGCGGCTGCCATGTAGAGCTCGCTCTTGCCCCCGAAGTGGTAAGGGATGGCTGAAAGCGGCGTCTTCGCCACCTGCGTGATGACCCGAGTGCTAGCCCCTTCGTAGCCCACCGCGCCGATCACATCGATGGCAGCCTCGATGAGCTGCGCTCGCGTCTTGGCGCTACGGACTTCATGCCCGCTTGGTGCTGTCATGCACGTCTTCCTCGTTTAACGTATTTAAATTATAGTTCGTTCGAACGAACAATCAAATAAAGGCTTTCGGATCGAAGCCCTCCTTGGGAACCATGCGATATGACCCCACTCGTCCCAATGCTGCTCCATAAACTGGCGGTACTCATTACAGCGCTCACGCTCGCCGCCTGTGGCGGTGCAGAGCACGTCGCACCGGTGGAGCCACCGTCGGTGGCGCTGCCCGTGGTCACCGCCAGCAAAGCCGAGGTGGCCCTCGGTGACCTGGCCAGCGGCACGGTCGTGGCCGACGAGAGGGTACAGCTAGCTGCCCGCACGGCAGGCACAGTACGGGCCCCCGGGCTGCATGAAGGCCAGCCGGTAAGGGCCGGCCAGGTTCTGGTGACGATCGATGCGCAACAGGCCGAGGGTGCCGTGCAGCAGGCGCGCGCGGCGTTGCATGCTGCACAGGCACAACAGCGCCAGGCCGATGCCGATGTCGCTCGCAACGAACCGCTGGCGCGTGCCGGCGGGGTTTCCCGAACGGATCTTGAGCAGGATCAGTTGCGCGCCCAGGTCGTGGCGGCTGCTGTCGAGCAGGCACGCGCTGCGATGGCGATCGCCGAAGCCAACCGGCGCGACCAGCGCGTGACCAGCCCGATCGATGGTGCCATCATCACGCGCCACGTGCGCGACGGCGACATCGTGCAGCCGGGCGTATTGCTGCTGACCGTGGAGGGGCGCGACCAGTTGCTGTTCCGCTTCTCTGCGCCACAGGCCAGCCTGCATGCCTTCGCTTCCGGCGCCACAGTGCCGGTGCTGATCGACGAGCGTGAGGATCAGCCTGTCACGGGCACGGTGCGCGCCATCGTGCCGTCGGCCGATCCGGCAACCCGGCGCTACACGGTCGAGATCAGCCTGCCTCCGGACAGCGCGCTGCTGGCCGGCATGTTCGGTCGCGTGCGCCTGCCTGCCAATAGCGCGCACAGCGCAACGGCGGTGACGATCCCCGCCGCGGCGCTCACCGAACAAGGCGGGCTGACCGGCGTATTCGTGGTCGGCAAAGACGAACGGCTGGCGTTTCGCTGGCTGCGCCTGACCGAGCGGTTCGGAGACCAGGTGCTGGTCACCAGCGGACTGGCCGCGGGCGAACAAGTGCTGGCTCGGATCGATCCATCGGTCCGCGACGGCGCCCACCTGGTGCCAGTGGTGCCCGCTCAATGAGCGGGTCATCCCTGAACCTCGCCGGCCGGCTCGCGCGCAGCTTCATCACGTCCAAGCTGACCATCGTGTTCGTGCTCGGCGCACTGGCCCTCGGCGCTCTGGCCGTGCTCTTGAATCCTCGCGAGGAGAACCCGCAGATCGTCGTGCCCGGTGCCGTGGTGGTCGTCGCACTGCCGGGTGCCACCGCTGAGGAAGTGGATCGGCTGGTGGTTTCGCCACTGCAAGGCATCCTCAGCGAGATGACCGGCGTCGACCACAGCTACGGCAACGCCAGTCCGGGCCTGGGCACGGTGCAGGTGCAGTTCAAAGTCGGCGAGCCGCCGGAGGATTCGCTGGTCAAGCTTTACAACCGGGTGATTACCAGCCGCGCTCGCCTGCCGATGGATGCGGGCGTTCCGCTGATCCAGGCCGTGGATGCCGATGATGTGCCCATCGTCACCGTCACATTGGCATCCGACGCCTACGACGACCACGGCCTCAAGCGCCTGGCTGACGCGGTGGCCGAGCGCTTGCGTAGCACGCCCGGCGCAGCCGGGGTTACGGTGTACGGCGGTCGCGACCGCGAGATCGGCGTGGCGCTCGATCCAGTGCGGATGCAGGCCTTCGCGATTTCGCTGGCGACCGCACAGGCGGCGCTTACGGCGGCCAATTCCGCGCTGACGCTGAACGGACCGGTCTCCGGCAACGAGACACACGAACTGCGCTTTGCCGGTGACCTGGACTCGGCCAGGGCAATCCGCAACCTGGTCGTCAGTGTGCACGACGGGCAGCCGATCAAGCTCGGCGACGTCGCCACCGTCACCGACGGCTCAAATGAGGAGATCACGCAACTCAGCCGGTTTGCCTTCGGCCCTGGCGATGCGCGCGCCGAAGAAGCCATCGGCGAAATGCCGGCGGTAACCATCGCCGTGGCCAAGAAGAAAGGCGAAAGCGCCGTCGCAGTCGCGCGCGCAGTGAAAGACCGGGTGCAGCGCATGCAGGCCAGCTTCATTCCGCAGGCGGTGCACGTAGTGGTGACGCGCGACGACGGTCAGAAGGCTGAGGATGCCGTAAATGGCCTGATGGAACACATCATAATCGCACTGGTCACGGTCAGCTTTGTGATGCTGCTGTTCCTGGGCTGGCGCGAGGCGCTGATCGTCTCGGTGACGGTGCCGGTCATCTTCTCGATCACGCTGGCCGTCGACCTGCTTGGCGGCGTGACCATCAACCGCATCACGCTGTTTGCTCTGATCCTGGCGCTTGGTCTGCTGGTCGATGCCGCGATCGTGGTGATCGAGAACATCCATCGTCACTACCACCACGCCCGAACGCCCGGCTCGAAGGAAGAAGTCACCGTCCTTGCGACCAACGAGATTGGCAACGCCACCAACCTGGCCACCTTCGCCATCATGCTGGTGTTCCTCTCGTTGTTGCTGATAACCGGCATGGCCGGAGACTATTTCTATCCGCTGGCCTTCAACGTGCCGGTGGCGATGCTGGCGTCGATCATGGTGGCCTACATCATCACGCCGTGGGCAGCCAACCGCTGGCTCAAGCGGCCCCAACCTGCCGGCACGGCCGTGGCTGGTAATGCGCAAGGTGATGACCACCACGAGTCCAGGCCGGACTGGCTACAACGTACCTATCTGAAGTTTTTCATCCCGCTGCAAGAGCGCCCGCGGGTGCGCCGCTGGCTGGCGATCGGCATTGCGGTAGCGATGGGGCTGTCGCTGGCCCAGGGCGGCTGGCAGTTCGTGCGACCGGCCGGCATTGGCGGGCCGGCACCCTATCTGGGCGTGGCGCTGGGCTTTCTGCCCAAGGACAACAAGAACACCTTCAGCATCGTGCTTCAGGCCGCGCAGGCCAGCCCGGTGGAGGAAACCGACCGACTGGTGCGAGAAATCGGCCGGGTACTGGCCCGGCTTCCTCAGGTGACGAACTACCAGAGCTGGGTCGGCCGAACCGGAGTAACAGACTTCAACGGCCTGATTCAGGGCACCTCCTTGCTGACCGGCGAGCACATTGCCGAGATCCGCGTCAACCTGACTGACAAGCACAACCGCTCCGAGAGTTCCATCGACATCGTCCACGCATTGCGCCCGGACATCGAGGCGATCCGCGCCCGTCATCCCGGCGCGCGCATTCGCCTGGTCGAGGACCCTCCCGGCCCGCCGGTGCGCGCCACGGTGCTGGCGGAGCTCTACGGCACCGATCTGGAGGTGTTGCGGCAACTCTCGCGTCAGGTCGAGGCTGAATTTGTCCAGACCTATGACATGGTGGACATCAGCAACAGCGAGCCGACCGATATGCCGCAGTGGCGGCTGGTGCCCGACCGCGAGAAGGCCGCGCTGTCGGGCGTCTCGACCGCGCAGATCGCCGAGGTGCTGGACATTGCCTACGGCGGCCGAGTGGTCGGCCGCGCGCACCTGGACGGCGAACGCAATCCGGTGTCCATCCGCGCCTACGTACCACGCGCCGCACAGCCCGATCCGGCACGGCTTGAAGGGCTGTACGTGCCCAATGCCGAAGGCCGGCAGATTCCACTGGCTGAAATAGTGCGGCGCGTGCCCGCCGAGGCCGATCGGCCGATCCTGCGAAAGGACAACGAACCGGTCATCTTCATCGGCGGCGAATTGGCGCGCAGCGTGCCCACCTATGCCGTGCTCGATCTGACGCAGCGACTGTCAGGGATGCGCGCACCTGACGGGCAGCCGCTAGCGATCGGCAATCTCGGTCTGCGCGAGACTGTGCCCGACACCATCGACGGCTACCAGTTGCTGTGGGACGGCGAGATGCGGCTGACGCTGAACATCTACCGCGACATGCTCGCCGCCCTCGGCGCGGCGCTGGCGGCGGTCTACGTGCTGCTGGTGGCCTACTACCGTTCCTTCCTGATCCCGCTGATCGCGATGGCCGCGGTGCCGCTGGGAGCGATCGGCATCCTGCCCGGGCACTGGCTGCTGGACACGGATTTTTCAGCCACCTCAATAGTCGGGATCATCGCGCTTTCGGGCGTGGTGGTGCGCAACTCGCTGCTGATCATCGACTTCATCCAGGACAACCTCAAGCAGGGCATGCCGCTGGCAGAAGCCGTGCGTCAGGCCGGTGCGGTGCGGCTGCGGCCCATCCTGCTGACCATGCTGGCCATCATCCTCGGCTCGGCCATCATGGTGCCCGACCCTGTGTTCGGCGGGCTGGCGATCTCGCTGATCTTCGGCACGCTGGCCTCCACGGTGCTTACCGTCTTCGTTGTGCCCACCCTCTATTACCTCGACGCGTTACGCCGTGAAGGGCTTACGCCGCAAGCAGGCCTGGCCGTCGATAAGGAGAACACCCAATGAATCATGCAGTTTTCCGTCGGACTGCCTGGCTGGGGGCAACGCTGTGCGCTGCCGCGCTGTTGGCGACCGAAGCCATGGCGTCGGAATGCCAGTCGGTGCTGGATCAGATCAGCCGGCCGACTGTGAGTCTGCGCGTGGACAACGACCTGTTCGGCGGCAGATCCCAGGATCAGGGTTATACCAACGGCCTGCTGGTGACGCTGGTGTCGCCCAACCTGCTCGATTACCTGGACGACCCCTTCCTGCCGACAGCCGCCAGGTGGATCAACCGTGGCCTGACATGGCTGCAGGTCGACGACTTCGACCAGATCAACATGATTGCCAGCTTCGGGCAAGGCCTGTTCACCCCGGAAGATCACGGACCTTCGGAGCTGACTCCAGACGATCGCCCGTACGCTGCGGTGTTGTTGTTCAGTGTGGGCTACAACGCCCGCAAGGGCGATCACCTGACAACCAACCAGTTGCGGCTGGGCATGGTGGGACCCTCCGCACGCGGCAATGAGGTACAGAGCAGCGTGCACAAGGTGATCGGCAGCCCTCACTTCAATGGCTGGGATCACCAGTTGCGTGATGAGCCCGTGTTCCAGCTCCTGCATGAGCGCATGCGCCGCCACGATCTGCCGCCGGTGCCTTTCGCACGTGGTAGCGGTCTGTCGCAGGACATGATCACTCACTGGGGCGGCGCGCTGGGCAACTTCGGCACCCATGCCAACTTCGGCGCCGAGTGGCGTATCGGTTGGCGGCTGCCCGACGACTTCGGCAGTTCGCCACTGCGCCCGGCAGGAGAGAACACCGCACCGCCGGTCTCCGGCAACACGTACCGCGGCTGGGCCGGACATTTCTTCGTCGCCGCCGACGTCCGTTGGGTGCTCTACGACCTCACGCTCGATGGCAACACCTGGAAGAACAGCCATAGCGTCGACAAGCGCTCCTCCGTGGCCGACGTCGGCCAGGGCATCGCGGTGACCCGTGGCGACTGGAAGTTTGCGTTCGCGCACCACCTACGCACGCGGGAGTTCCGCGAGCAGAAGGAGTTGCCCGTCTACGGCAGTTTCACCATCAACCGCAGGTTTTGATCTGCATGGGCTGCGCAGATCGTTATTGGTTGGTCATTCATAACGTAAGGAATCTCTCATGCGGAGTACGGTAATTGGATCGGGCAGGCTCGGAGGGCCGGCCTTTGCCGCAAAGCACAGGGCTGAAGTTTTCCCCCTCCTGAAGCGTGCCGTGTGGCATCTGGGATGCGTGATGGCGGCAATGGCCGTCGCGGGCTGCGCGCCCACCCTGAACATCCGCGCAGTGCCCGAGGAGTTGCCGGTGGCCACCCACTGGCCTGCCAATGCCCTGCCTGCCGAGAGACAAGGCATCCGCCCTGTGGAGTCGCCATGGCGCGACTACGTAGTCGACGAGCAACTGCGCGCGCTGATCGAGAAGGCGCTCGCGAACAACCGCGACCTACGCCTGGCGCTGCTGCGTGTCGAGGAAGCGCGTGCCGCCCACGGTATCCAGCGGTCCGAGCAGTTCCCGATGATCGGTCTGACCGGCGTGGGGGCTCGCGCACGCGTGCCGGACGATCTGATTCTGACCGGAGAACCTGCCATCCATGAGGTGGCTGGCCTAGCGGTCGGCCTGACCAGTTGGGAACTCGACCTGTGGGGCCGGGTGCGTAGCCTCAATGAGGCCGCACTGCAGAACTACCTGGCGACCGACCATGCACAACGCGCCGTAAGGGCCAGCGTGATCACAGCCGTCGCGCAAGCCTACCTGAGCCAGCGCGACTACGATGAGCGCATCGCGCTGGCGAATCAGACCATTGCCAGCCGCGAGGAGTCCTACCGCATTTTCCGCCGCCGCAACGAGATGGGGTCGACCTCCGACCTGGAGCTGACCCAGGTCGAAACGTTGCTGATCCAGGCCCGCACGCTGGGCACGCAGCTTCAGCAGGCCCGTGCGGCGCAGGCCCATGCGCTGACCCAACTGGTGGGCGCGTCCATCGAGCAGCTAACCATCGCCGAGCCTGCGCTGCGCGACGAGGCCATCTTCGCCGCGCTGGATGCTGGCCTGCCCTCCGACCTGCTGACGGCCCGCCCCGACATCATCGCGGCCGAGCGCCAGCTCGCCGCCGCCAACGCCAACATCCGTGCGGCTCGGGCTGCCTTCTTCCCGCGCATTGCGCTGACAGGAAATTTCGGCACATTGAGCGCCGAACTCGCCGGTCTTTTCGAGTCCGGCAGCCGCACCTGGGTGTTCGCACCCACGATCTCCCTGCCGATCTTCGATGGCGGGCGACGCCGCGCTGCGCTGGACTTGGCCGAGGTGCGCAGCGACATCGCCGTGGCCAGCTACGAGAAGACCATTCAGAACGCCTTCCGCGAAGTGGCCGATGCGCTCTCCGCTCGCCAGGCGCTGGCGCAGTTGGTCGAGCAACTGCGCCAGGCCCGCGATGTGCAGGACCGGCGCGCCCGGCTGGCGCAGTTGCGCTATGAGAGCGGTGCCGCCGCCTATCTTGAAGTCCTGGACGCGCAGCGCAACCAGCTGGAGGCACAGCAACAACTCGTTCAGGTGCGCCGACAGCTGCTGGCCAGCCAGGTGGCCCTGTATGCCGCGCTCGGCGGTGGCGCCGGTTTCGACCGTACTGTCGAGAGTACTGCCGGCAGTCCGTCGAATCCCTCCCTGACCACCAGGCTCCCCCATCAAGAGTAAGGCTGCGCAATGGCACAAATGTCTTTCCTCAAGCCACCGTCTCATCGCATTCATCGTCGTACTCGCCGTGGCACCTACAAGAAACTGGGCAAGCGTAGCGCTCTATATAAAGCCAAGTGCAAGATCGAGAAGGCAAAGGCAAAGGTTGAACACCCATTCAGAGTGATCAAGCGCCAGTTCGGTTATGTGAAACCACCCTGGGCTGCATACGTAAAGAGCGTGTGTGGTGAGCGCCACGGGAAAAGGCTGACCAAGAGTCAGTCAGGTATGAGTGATTGAGACGAACGTAAGTGAACCATCGAAGAAGTGTCGATAATTGCAGACGATATCGAAACCAGAGACTCGACAACGCTCTGGGACAAGTCAGACGGGCGCCTGGGTTCTGGTCTGGCGGTATCCGGCATAGAGGTGGCGTGACGATCATTCAGGCACATGTACGGAACATGGAAATCTGTCATTGCGATGCCAAGGGAGCGATTCAACCAGAGAGGCGTTATCTCTCCGGCACTTGCGAATTGGACGCTGGATGGCCTGGAAGATGTCGTCCATGCAAGCGTGGCTTCGACAGAGCGCAAGCGTAAGCCATTCAAGATACACGTCGTACGATATGCCGATGACTTCATCATCACAGGGGCCACGAAAGCTGTTTTGCAACATCAGGTTCGTCCTGCAATTGAGGCGTTCCTGAAAGAGCGAGGTTTGGAACTCTCTGATGAAAAGACTCAGATAACGCATATCTCGCAAGGCTTCGATTTTCTGGGCCAGAACGTACGCAAGTACACCGGCAAGCTACTCATCACTCCGGCTCGCAAGAGTGTGAAACCACAGACCATCCGTAGTGACAACGGCCCGGAGTACATCAGCAGTAAGCTTGTTCTGTGGGCGGAAAAGCGCGGCGTTCGCCTGGAGTACATCCAGCCAGGAAATCCACAGCAGAACGCCTACGTCGAGCGCTACAATCGCACGGTGCGTTACGACTGGCTGGGGCATTATTTGTTCGAGTCGATCACCGAGGTGCAGGAACATGCAACTCGCTGGATGTGGACATACAATCACGAACGGCCAAACATGGCCCAGGGAGGTATCACCCCCAAACAGAAGTTGGCCCGCGCGGCCTGACCTCTACTTTTGGCGAGTGCTAAAAATGGGGGGATTCCCCCCTCAAGGCGCAAAACTATGCATTTGAAGGTGGAAAATGATCCGTTTTTCGATTGAGACGTTGTTTTTTCGAGTCGTTGAGAAAAACACCATGAAAATCGCGACTACTTCAGACCTTCCGTAGAGAAAGCGAATGCCGGGCTGTAATGGCTCGGAAAGGGGTTGGAACATTACTCTACGGGAAACCGGGCTGACTTCTGCGTGGTCGTTGAACACATGAGCGAAGATTAGGTTGGGCCTGAAAGGGTGCAGGTCAGCGCGCAAGAGCATGGGTTCCCCATGTCCGCGACCTGAGTCCGTATAGCGGAAACTGGCCAGCTCAGAGCGGATTGTGAAGATCCATCTGTACCCAGAAGGAATCAAGGCAGATAGATCGGCTCTTGATCGGGCTTACAACGGATTGAGCCGTATGCGGTGAAAGTCGCACGTACAGTTCTTAGGGGGCCCTAGCGGACTGTTTGGTTAGTTCAATAACTTATTCTTGATTGCGGTGAGCTTTGCGCGACTAACAGAGTTGATGATGGATTCAGCCGTTTTGTTCCAGCGAAATGGCTTGGCTGAATGTTCATTATGGGCCTCGATAAAACGGCGAATTGCCGCTTTCAGATCAGCCACGCTGCTGAACGCATCGCGATACAGCGCCCGCCTTCCAATTGAGCAAACCAACCCTCAACGGCGTTCAACCATGAGGCGCTGGTCGGCGTGAAGTGCAGCTTGAAGCGGGGATGCTTCTCCAGCCACGCCTTGACGGCGGCTGTCTTGTGAGTCGAGCTGTTGTCCAGAATCAAATGCAGATCCAGCTCGGCAGGCGTCGCGCGGTCGATCTGTCGCAAGAATTCAAGGAACTCTTTGGCCCTGTGTCGTTGGGTGATGCGACCAATGACCTGGCCCGTCAGGATGTCGAAGGCGGCATACAAACTGGCCGTACCGTGACGCTTGTAGTCATGCGTCCTGCGTTCGATCTGACCCGGCTTGAGCGGCAGCATGGGCTGGGTGCGATCCAGCACCTGGATCTGGGTTTTCTCGTCCACTGACAGCACCATCGCATTGTCAGGCGGGTTCAGGTACAGCCCAACCACATCGACCACTTTGCCAGCAAAGTGTGGGTCGTTGCTGATCTTGAAGGTTTTCAGCCGGTGGGGCTTGAGGTCGGCAGCGGCCCATACCTGGGCGACTTGCCAGACGGTAACGCCCACGTATTTGGCCATCAGGCGCAGGCTCCAGTGAGTCGCCTCACGCGGTACACGCTGGGTCGTCAGGGTGAGGATTTCCTTAATCTTCGCCTCGTCGAGCTTGCGTGGATGTCCGCTACGCGGGAGATCGCTCAGCCCAACGAGGCCAGCTTCCTGATAGCGCTTGCGCCATTTGAATACGACAGGTGCCGAAACTTCCAACCGATCACTCACCTGCTTGGGCGTGAGACCGCTGGCCAGCAGCAACAGAATTCGGGCACGTTGCCCAAGGTTTTGCGGCAGAGTTCCCATGCATAACCAGCTTTGCAGCGTCTCAACATCAGTGGGTTTTAAACAAAAAGAAGCCGCTGGTCGAGCCATGCTACACACGCCGAAAAAGGAGGGATGCACAGTATATTTGTTATCCCCCTATCGATAAACGAACTTTACGGACAGCCAACTAAGCCAGCAGTGGCCTAGGGGCTACCCGACTAAGAGGCAGCATTTTGCACCACCGATCATATCGACTACACTTAAGTGTAGTTTAAATATTTAACACCGTAACCTATGGTGAGAATCTCCAGTTAGCTGGCGCGAGAATAGCATAATGAAAATAAAAATAATAAATAATGATTTCCCGGTTGCCAAGATCGGGCTGGATCGAATTACAACTCTAGTAAGTGCCAAAGTCCATAACTGCATATATCGGCCCAGATTGAGTATCGCGGATGGAACTGCGCCCAGAGTATGCCTTTACAGAGCCCCGCCTGGATATGGAAAAACCGTGGCTCTTGCGTTCGAGTGGCTACGCCACAGAACAACCGGACGTCCTGCAGTGTGGATTTCTTTAAGAGCCAGTTCTTACAGTGAATTTGATATCTGCGCAGAGATTATTGAGCAGCTTGAAGCTTTCGAACTGGTAAAATTCAGCCATGCGAGGGAGGGTGTGAGCAAGCCTACGCTCTTGCGAGACCTTGCATCCAGTCTTTGGCAGAGTACCTCGAGTAACGAGATAGAAACGCTAATTTGTTTGGATAATATTAATCAGGGTTTGGGCTTGCCGTTGTTGCACGCGCTTATGGAGTTCATGTTAGAAACACCAAAAAGTATCAGGTTTGCAGTCGCAGGTAATACAATAAAAGGGTTCTCGCGGCTTAAACTTGCAGGCGCTATGCAGGAGCACACCGAGAAAGATTTGGCCTTTAGCGCAGACGAGGCAGTGGCATTAGCGGAGGCAGAGGCTGTTCTTGGAGTTTCTGAGGTACAGATAGAGGCCTTGGTGCAAGAAGTGGAGGGGTGGCCTGCTCTTATAGGGTTTTTGTTAAAATGTGAGTTGCCGGCCAAGTCTATTTCAACAGTAGTTGAAATAGGTAATTACTTTAATGATGAAATATTTGAGGCGCTTCCCGAGCGGTATCGTGTTTTTCTTGTAAATTCTTCATTGCTCGATGTCGTGACGCCTGATGGCTACAATTATGTATTCAAATGCGTCAATGCGGCCTCATGTATTAAATATCTGAGCACGAATTACATGTTGCTTCGCCATGTAGAAAGTGAGCCGGCGCAGTTTACACTACATCCAGTATTGCGTGATTTTCTTCAAGGAATTACTTGGGCTGAAAATCCTGCTAAAAGATCCTACTTGCTTAAGCGCGCTGCTTTCTGGCATTGGCGTAGAGGCGAATACCAGTACGCAATACGAATAGCCCTACGGGCGAATGACTGTCGCTGGGTTGTCGGCATGAGTGAGGGAATAATTTTAGATTTGTCATTTCGTCAGGGCGAAATAGATACGCTGAGACACTGGCTGTCGGAGCTGCCAGTGAAGGACTTGCACAAGAACCCCATAGTACTTATTAGTTACGCGTGGGTATTGTATTTCAGTCAGCAAAGCGCGCGAGCAGAAGAGAAGTTACTTAAAGACCTAATTATACCCCACCCGATAAAAAAAAACAAATGGCAAGAAAAAGGATGGCCGCAGCTTGTGTTTGCAATAGGTAAAGCAACGAATGATGAAATGCTTTTAAGTGAGGAGCTCTGTAATAAGTGGATTAGTTTATTTGGGGATTCAAACGCAGTTGGAAAAGGGGCCGCGCTAACCTGCTTGGCTTTTATTTTTGCCAGTGAGTATAGATTTGCAGAGTTAGAGAAGGTGCTGACTCAGGCCCAAGCCGTGAATAAATTTGCAAAACAAGATTTTGCTTTCGGTTGGCTGTATGTCGCCAAGCTTCAACAAGCGCTAGCAAGCGGGAAAATGAGCTGGGCCAGGCAGCTTATAACTCAAGCACGCACAGACAGTGGCGCGCAGATTATGGAGACCGCGTTTACTTCGAAAATGCTGGACGCTCTAGAGCTTGAGTCAAATTATGAATTGTGCCGCTTGGACACCTCAGAAGAAAAATTCTCCGAAATTTTAGAGTTTATTGCCAATCACGGGGTGACAGACGTGTTTTTTTCCGTATGCCGTGTTGTGTCAGCTTGGCGGCTTGGAAGGAATGACCTGAATGGTTCCATTGAGATTTTGGAGTGGGCGAAGGCACATGCGGCTGAAAAAAATCTACCAAGATTGGAAGTTATGAGCCAAATTGAGATCTATCAACGCCTGCTCTTTCAAGGCGTAACGTACATAAATACGTTACAAGCTTTTGAAGATCGCAAGATTTTCTCCGGACCGCACTCAGCCCCCCTAAAGGCACGCCTGCTGCTTGTTCAATCACTCGCGCTTTCCCGAGATCAGAACTTTCATCTTGCCGCGCACAGAGCGCTATTGGCTATTCAGCAAGCCCGTAAAATTAGCGCAGGCCAATTGGAAGTCCGTGGCTTATTGTATTTAGCCGGAGCGCAAGCAGGTGGCGGCACATTAAAGAAGGCTCAGCATAACATTGCTTATGCATTGGAGATGGCAAAACAGCTTCAATGCTTTCAAACAGTGCTGGATGAAATACGTTTGATTAAGAGGTTAATACCGACTTCATGTGAAGTCTTCGCAGCAGTTAATTTAGATCAAGCGATTGGAGCTTTTAGTCTGCCGCAAATGGTGGAGATTAGAAAATCCGCAGAAAATAAAGCTGGTGATTTTTTGACACTGAAGCAGGTCAGTATCTTGAAACTTGTAAAAGAGGGGTGCTCAAACAAACAAATAGCAACAAAGATGTATGTCACCGAAGATGCTATAAAGTGGCATATGAGGAAAATATTTACCATCCTTAATGTAAAGAGTCGCACGCAAGCAATAAGTGAAGCCGAACGTCAGGGTGTTATCTGAGGTGATCGGCATTAAGCAATATAGTGAAAATATATCAGAGAGAATATTATGGCAATTGTTATTGTTGGCGCTGGTACAGCTGGAGTAAATGCTGCGTTCTGGCTTCGTCAATATGGTTATAAAGGGGGCATTAGACTTTTGAGCAGGGAGTCTGTGGTACCTTATCAGCGGCCTCCCCTATCCAAGTCTTTTCTGACAAGTGAGACTGCAGAATCCGCAATACCACTAAAGCCAGAAAGTTTTTATACGAATAATAATATTAGCATTTCGTTAAATACACAGATTGTATCAATTGACGTGGGGCGTAAGGTAGTTGCTGCTAAAGACGGAGAAGAGTACGCGTATGAAAAATTGATTCTTGCAACAGGTGCTAGCGCGCGTAGATTAACCTGCGAGGGATCTGAGCTGTCTGGAGTCTGCTATTTACGCAGTATGGAAGACGCCAAAAATTTACGTAGGAAACTTGTGGAGAGTGCGTCTGTTGTTGTGTTGGGCGGCGGAGTGATCGGGCTTGAAGTCGCCTCAGCTGCGGTGGGCATAGGGAGGAGGGTCACAGTGATAGAAGCCGCCCCGCGTGTAATGGCGCGCGTGGTTACGCCGGCAGCAGCCAACTTAGTCAGAGCCCGCCTGGAGGCTGAAGGAGTTGGGTTCAAGCTGAATGCGAAATTAACGTCCATAAAGGGCAGGAATGGCCATGTTGATCAATGCGTACTTGAAAGTGGAGAAGAAATTCAGGCGGATCTGATTATAGTTGGAATCGGTGCTATCCCTGAGCTAGAGCTGGCAACTGAGGCGGCCCTTGAAGTGAGTAATGGCGTTGTGGTCGATGATCAGATGCGTACATCGGATA
Organism: Pseudomonas sp. HY2-MNA-CIBAN-0224; assembly: GCF_040310285.1. Lineage (NCBI taxonomy): Bacteria > Pseudomonadati > Pseudomonadota > Gammaproteobacteria > Pseudomonadales > Pseudomonadaceae > Pseudomonas > Pseudomonas sp. HY2-MNA-CIBAN-0224. The sequence continues at coordinate 61,132 of NZ_JBEOPQ010000024.1, forward strand.
CCAGTATATATGCGATCGGCGACTGCGCACTGGCTAGGAATCTTTTTTTTGGAACGATGGTACGTTTAGAAACAATTCATAATGCGGTTACACAAGCTCAAATTGTCGCAAGCAGCATCTGTGGCACGTCAACGCCAGCACCAACCCCACCACGGTTCTGGTCTGATCTTAAAGGGATGACGCTGCAAGGACTTGGTGCTCTAAAGGACTACGATAAACTCGTTGTTGCAATTAATAACGAAACTGTTGAACTAGAAGTCCTTGCGTACAAGCAGGAGCGACTGATTGCAACTGAGACAATAAATCGGCCTAAACGTCAAGGTGCGCTTGGAGGGAGTATAAAATTACCTGATTAGCAATGATGCTCAGCCACTCGAACCAACCGCAAGTGTTGTGAGGGGGGCAGGTAGTGGCGGCGATTAGTAGACACGAATGCCGCGTACTCAGATCGAAGCGTCCCCCCGGTTAAATCGGTAAGCGTCTGGGCGTAGCGTCGGTAGTGCTCGACGAACTGGGTGTAGCGGTAGGTCGGCATGCCCCGCATGCGCGGCGAGATATTCCTCCCACAGCAGTTGCAAGGTGACACCCTTGCGGCGCAGCTCGCGGTGGATGCTCAGGTCGCGGTAGGGACGGCAGTTACCTGCCGCCCCCCGCACAGATCCGTACGTGCGGAACTACCGCATACGGCTCCTGCCTCGGGTATGTGACGCGAAGCGGTCCCCCGGCCCTCAGGGTACGGATGTGCATTTCTGGGTTTAGGTATGTAGAGGTCGGCGAGGCGACCGTAGCGTGACCATTGGAGTGGTTCCAACAGGCAGCTTTTGGCCGCGTACTGCCTAAGCGCTAACGAGCAACGCACGAGCGCAGGTAGCCGCCCTTCGAAAATCGGTGCAGTAGCGGCCAACTATTTCCGATTGCCTCAGATCTTGTCCCACTGAAAGCCTGACAGCTCACGCCTACCAAGGAGCCGCCATGAGCCACCAAGCCTTCGAGTACCGCACCGAGTTCACCCCTCTGCTCTATCGCCTCCAGACCAGAAGCTTCCTGATCTTCAAGTCCGAGGAGCCTACGACCGAGCCGGACATCCAAGCCTATCTGCAGGATCCGCAGCGCCAAGAACTGCTGTCTCGGCTCGGCCGAGACGGCTGGGAGCTGGTCAGCGTCCAGTCGGTGGTACGCGGAGAGATCAAGGTCGGCAACCAGAACGCCCAGGGCTGGGCATACGGCATCGCCCTGCCGACTGGGTATCTCCTGTTCTTCAAGCGACCGCTGCGTAGCGGCTGAGGCCTTCAGTTGGCCGCGGAAAAATCCATCGCCATCCGAGTATGGATTTCTTGCGGCAGGCATAGGGGGGAAGTCGGCAAGCTGGCACCATCCGATCTGCCAGAGTCCAGCCGTGAACCAGCACCAGATCCTCGCTGCACATCATCGCCGCTTCGTCCGCTACATCCTCGCCGCACTGATCTGCTGTGGTCTGGCGGCATCTGATGCCGTTGCGGCCAACGCATCCGAACAGGCCAACCTCGAGGTCATGATCCGGCAGCTCAATGCCCTGGAAGACACGGCAAGGCGTAGCGCACGGGTCGCAGAGGAGCCTGGCCAACGCTACTTCTTCGACTACCAGCGCCTGGCGTTAGACATCCAGCGCGTCCGCCAAGGCCTCCAGGACTATCTCACTCCGAGCCGAGCTCAGCCCCGCGATCCCGTCGAGCTGACGGGCAACTACACCCTCACAGGAGGCCGCATGCCATGAGCATGAGCGCAGCGCAGTCCTCAGCCTTTCAGGCCGCAGGCGGCTTTCCTCCTACGGCTAGCTACGCACTCTTCGTTGGATTCGCCGTGGCGATCACATTCCTGTGGGGGGCCTGGGCCATCTACAGCACCTACAGGGGCTGGGCCACCGGCAACCTCGACCGTTCCATCGCGGCGCCGACGGCGATCCGCGTCCTGGTGCTCTGCATGATCCTCACGCTCTTCGTCCTCAGCTAAACCTTCGGAGTTTCACCATGCTCAAGCTCAAGAAAGCCTTCAGCCGCTGCCTCACCCTGGGAGCATTCGCGCTTCCCCAGCTCACCCTGGCGGCCCTACCTCAAGCTCAAGCCCCGAGCCGCGGCGAAGGCACGAACATGACGCAGACCATGCAGAACTATGCCTTCGACGGCTTCATGCTGCTCGGTCTGATCGTCCTGGGTGTCATGTTCCTGGGCGTGGCATGGCACGCCTTCGGTGTCTACCACGAGATCCACGAAGGCAAGAAAAAATGGCGAGACCTCGGCTCCACCGCGGCCGTCGGTGTCGGCATCCTTGGGATCGGCATTTTCCTGGTCACCAAAGCCACCGGCATTCTTTGACAGGAACTGGCCATGGCAGACGTTCTAGATGACGGCACGTTGAGCTTCCTGCCGGTACGGCTGAACAACCAACCGGTGGTGATGGGCGGTCTCACCGCCGACGAAATGTGGACCACGGTGTTTCTCAGTGGGGGCGTCGGTTTCGCCCTGGGCATTCCCGTAGCGATTCTGACCCAGGTCTGGGCACTGATCATCGGTGGAGCACTTATCGGTGGAGTGTTCGGCTTGACCGTTGCCAGCCGCATCCTGCGCCGCCTGAAGCGCGGTCGCCCGGACACCTGGTTCTACCGCCAGGTCCAGCTCGCGATTGCCCGGTACGCCCCGGCCTGGAGCAACGCCGGCCTTATCACGCGCAGCGGTGCGTGGACCTGTCATCGCACGGAGTGAGCATGAGTTATCGCAAGAAAGTGGATGCCCAATACGCCCACATCGTCAGTCTGCGCATCGGCCTGGGCCTAATGGCCGTGGTGTGTCTTGCCCTGGCCTATGGCTGGTGGTCCGCACCACGAGAACTGACGGTTCATGTTCCGCCAGACTTGCGCTCTGGAAGCACACGAAAGTGGTGGGACATCCCCCCGGAGTCGGTGTACGCCTTCGGTCTTTACATCTTCCAGCAGATGAACCGCTGGCCGACCGATGGCGAGACCGACTACCAGGACAACATCTACCGCCTGGACGCCTATCTCACCTCCAGCTGCAAAACGTAGCGCCATCATCCTGGGTGTTGGCTTCGCACCAGAAAGCTGGAATCAGCACATTGGTAATCTTGTTGATTACTCGGAAATGCCTACCGAAAGTGTCTCGATAATCTCCGGATTTCTGGATGATCATGCTCATATCCGCTGGGCAGCGCTGACCAATTGGTACTAATCCCACTAGTTCCCTGGGGTTCCTCAGTGGTGTGAATAGATCCAGGTTTCATCGATACTTCTGACATAACCCGCTGGAATCCGAATGGCCGCTCCCGGCTGATTCTGTTGGAAAAGTCGTTTCTCAGAAACGGAGACTTTTCAGATTACCCTTACGCAGGCATCGAGCCCCTTCCGGCTTCAGGCGCAGGTGCTGACCATCCTTTACCAAGTACGTCATAGCCCTGTGGATATGAGGTCGAATCGCTTGATCCCCCCTCTGGATCTGGCCAATGCCGCACTTATCTCCATATCGATCCTTGTCGTGGTTGCAGCTTTCCATGTAGCCCTGACCACGCGTAATGTCTTCCCACAAGCCCCCGATCTCGATGGCTTTCCAGACATCCCGGCAGACCACGTTGCCATTGAAGAAGTAAGCAGCATGGATGTGAGAGCCCTGACCATCATTGCGGTCACCCTGCTCCACCGAGTAGATGTAGCCGATAAGATGTTCAAAGATCGGATTGCGTTTATGCGCGATAACTAACTGCTGCATGTCATCAAAGACGTGCTCAACTCGTAGCCTGGCCTGAGCCTCTGAGCGATAGTAAAGATTCAGCCTGATTATCGTGGTGCGGGAGTAAAGACTCATTACAGCATCCGTGTACTCCACGATCTCCCTCTCCTGCTTACGGGCCTCAAAGCGACGATCCCCAGGCCTACGCTGATAACGTTGCTGACGGGTCAATTGACGAATCCGTGCCACCAGGACGTTCATGCTTTGGTGGTGGTCCAGGTAAGCCGTACCCTTTTCATTTAGACAGACAGGCCCCTCAGTACCACGCACTAGGCCGACGTCCTGAAAGGCTTCCATGAACGCTTGCAGGTGCTCGCTATAGCTGTACTCAACACGTTCATCAAATAGGTCAATCATCTGCTGGATGTATGTGAAGTAGCGGGAGAGTCTGGTCTCTTCGAGACGCTCGTAGCCTGAGCGGCTATGCGTGATTCGGAATGCTGGTGTCTCGGACTTCTCGATGGCTTGGACGAGTGACTCAATTTGAAGGGCAATGTCGGATTGGGAGAGGTGGGTGTAGGTCTTACGATTGCTCATGGTGGGTACCTGGTTGATTGACTCATACCTAGTACGTGATGTGGATTTTTTAACCGTTCTCCTTTTCCTCTGCTGGTAGTCCATGCTGAGGGATAGCGATGATGGTTGCTATTAGGAATGTAGAATAGATAGTTAATAGCTATCTATATCAATAGATGCAGCTTTACTCACTTCCGACTATCTCGGCGAGACAGGGCAATGGGGAGCAAGATTGCCAAGCCTATCGAGAGATTTTCCGCATCGCTTCTTGGGAGAGTTAGCTGAGAAACCGACCTCTAAATGCACAAGCGACATTACCAGTCGAAGCTAGTCATAGCGCATGATTATCAGTCCTATCCAGCCATGCTTTGGGCTATGACGCCGTGGTCGCAAGGACAAATACTCAGTAACCGACTTCTTTCTGATGCCGAAAGGCCAGTACATAAACAGCGTCATCCGCCCGCTCATGCCGATAGAGCGCAACATAACCCGAATCACCGAACTCGATTATCAGCTCACGCAGTTCCGGCAGTTCTGGGAATGGGCGACCTACTTCCGGACCTTCTTCCAGTCGAGCGAGTTGTCGCTCAATCGCCTGGGCAGCACGCCGAGCTACCTGCGGACCTTTCTCGACAAGAAACTGACGGCAACGCTCCAGCCCTTGCGCAGCGCCTTCAGTGATAATCAATCGTGGCACTTGGGAAGCTCCGCCTCAGCATCGGTGCCCCAGGTATTTAGCCAGGTCCGAGTCTCTTGGCCGGTCAGATGTCGCCCCGTTTCCTGATAGGCTGCCCACGACGCCAAGGCTTCCTGCTTGAAGCTCTCGCGAGCTTCCTCGCGCTCGACGTACTGCGCTATCGCTTCGCGCATAATCCAGTGGGACGAACGTTGACGGAGACCAGCTAGGTGCTGAATGCGATTTTTCAGCTCGTCATCAATTTTGATAGAAGTGGCCATAGCCGAACCCTCGTTATCTAAAGGTATTACCTTTTGATAAGGTATCAGTCTCCAAGTTCATCTGTCCATACGCTCAGAAGACGGACGACTGGACGCAGAACTGGGATGGGGGGACAAGTGGGGGGATAGATACTTAACTAAAAAATAAATTCATATAAATCAACACACTGGACAATAAAAAACGCCGCCCACAAGCCGGCTTTTTAATGCCTGAAATAAATTCCCCTGCCTGAAAAACCTGCCATCACATCAGCGATAACAAATCGAATCAGCACCTGACACGTCGCCAAAGACAGCTTTCAAGTACACGTATGGCCAACATGTCGTCGTCAGCGACACGTGAACGACACATGTCGCAAAAAGTTAAAAATTGCGACACGTAGTGCTTACCTGTCTACACTGACGACATGAAAAGGGCGCTCAACAGAGGTGTCCTGCCTTAAATGGACTCCTCCGTGAGCAAGCTCTCAGCCATGACTTCAACTCAGTTACATTGGCAAGCCGACAGGCCCTATAACCAGTTGCCAACCTTGCCGCCAACAGTTGAGCTGGAAACCCGCGCAGTTCTCAAACGCTGCATCGAAGCTCGCACTGCCTTGGCCGAGTTAAAACAAGCCGCTGAGCTGATTCCTAACCAAAGGATGCTGATCAACACGCTCCCGCTGCTTGAAGCCAAAGACAGTTCGGAGATAGAAAGTATCGTCACCACGACGGATCTGCTGTTCCAGCATGCCCAAGATGGCGAACACCAGGCTGACCCTGCCACCAAGGAAGCTCTGCGCTACAGAAAGGCTCTGCACAATGGCTACCAGTCATTAGCCGATCGTCCACTCTGTACGGGTACGGCAGTCGAAATATGCCGAACGCTCAAGGGCATGAATATGGATATACGCCGAGTACCAGGCACTCAACTGGCCAATGATCGCACTGGCGAGATCATCTACACCCCACCGGAAGGCGAAGATCGTTTGCGGGACCTGCTCGCCAACTGGGAGCGCTTTCTACACAACGAAACTGACCTGGACCCTTTGGTGCGTATGGCGATCGGTCATTATCAGTTCGAGGCTATTCACCCGTTCACCGACGGCAATGGCCGTACCGGACGAGTGCTAAACACGCTATTCCTCATCCAGGAGGGCTTGCTGAATCTGCCGATTCTTTATCTCAGTCGTTACATCATTGCGCACAGAGCCAATTACTACCGACTGCTGCTCGATGTTACCCGCGACAACGCATGGGAACCCTGGCTGCTGTACATGCTCAGCGCCGTAGAAGAGACCGCGCGCTGGACCTGCGTCAAAATCGCCGCCATCCGCAGACTTGCCGAGCACACTACTCACTTTGTTCGGGCGCAACTGCCGAAAACCTATTCCCGCGAATTGGTAGACGTTATTTTCGAACAACCCTACTGCCGCATCAGCAATGTTGTCGACAAACAGATTGCCCAGCGTCAAGCCGCCTCACGCTACCTCAAAGAGTTGGTCTCCATTGGCGTCCTGCAAGAAGTACAAGTTGGCAAAGAAAAGCTGTTCATCCACCCCAAGCTGATGCACCTACTGACTCGCGACGATAACAACTTCACGCCCTATGGTTGATACATTTTTTGCGAGCAATTCATTGCTGCGCGGTGGCAAGTGCGTTGCCGGGATAACCAGGTGTTTCGTGCACAGGCGCTGGTAATTACCACCGCCCCCATCTGGAACACCAGCTGAAACCTGTAGTCGCTGCCGAAGAATGAGGCTGCGAGGGGTTGACCCTGTAGGAGCGAGCTTGCCTCGCGATCTTTTAAAAGATCAAAAGATCGCGAGGCAAGCT
>NZ_JBEOPQ010000025.1:0-65821 GCF_040310285.1 Pseudomonas sp. HY2-MNA-CIBAN-0224
CAAGTCGGACGGTTTATCAGCAAGGATCCGATCGGGTTTGCGGGTGGGCTGAATGTCTATGCGTATGCGCCGAATCCGGTGGGGTGGGTTGATCCGCTGGGGTTGAGCTCATGCCCTTGCGAGCGTGACTGCGAAAAAATTCTTGCCGATGCTGGGCTGGATGTTGATACACACAGCAATCTGACAAAAAGAAACAAAGGCACACAATATGACTCTCATCACATTTACCAAGACAACACAGTCGCCTCTGTACCTGGCTACAACCGTAACTCAGCAATCGCCATTACACTTCAAGGAAGGAATGCAGACAGGACAACCCGAGGTTCACAGCATTACAACGCCTCTCAGGCTCAAAACAATAGTAGTTCTGGCGGTTTAGTTGGCTCTGAAACCGTAGTAGCTTTTAAAGCACTACGTTCTGCTGGAATTGGCAGCCATGAATCAAAATGCGCAGTCTTGAAGGCTCGCGGCTACTTAGGTGGACTTGGAGCAAGCGCAGGGACAACAACCAACCTTCCCAAAAACAGAAGAGGCCGATGACAATGCTCATAAATAGAGAAATTTTATTCGAATTATCCTATAACAGGATCGAAGACTTCATAGACATGTTCAACAAAAAAAATCTTGCCGGACTTGAAGACCAATTCGGTATGAGCCCAGCAATATACAATGAAGCGCGCGAGTACATGGACGATTATTTCGACACTAAAAACTATCAATTAAAGACACCACCAAAAAAAGAGAGGTCGGCCCACCTCCTAGAAGAAAAAATTTTTGATATCTATGGAGTCGATGAAGACACAGACTGCTGGAGAATATACTGCAAACTATTTAGCGAAAGTGGCGAAGAGGAAATTTCAGCTAATTTCGACCTGATTCACGACAGAGAAAATTTTAAACTTATATATTTATATACTGCTTCATAACAAGTTGAGTGTAGAAATGAAAAATATAGCTCGTCTTTACGACAGCACCGACCACTGTGGAGCTGTCATCAAATCCATCCCCCCCTATCTCAACGGCAAACCAATGGCGGGTAATCGCAAGCTAGTGATGTGCACCTTATGTAAGGGGCCTTTCCCTATTGTCTAGGGCAACAGCACCTATTCCGTCAACGGAGTTCCTGTCGCTTTAGACGGCATGAAAACCGTCTGCGGTGTCAGCCTGATCGCCACAGGCTTTCGCGCATTGGTTCATCGTTCTTTAACAGCCCAATAACATTGACCCAGCGCTACCAATGCCGATGGTGTACGTACTTACGACCTGCTCGACCCCAAGGCTCCGCGCCGGCCCATCCACCACCCGCCGCCCAAGCTTCTCGACAACCTGCTGCGCGACTACGTCGGCCAGCACTACACCTACGACGCCCGCGGCAACCTGCTTGAACGCCTCGACAACGGCAAAAAAGCCCGTTTCACCTGGGACCTCTACGACCGCCTGACCCGCTACGAAGACGATCGTCTGACCGCCGACTTCGCCTACGACGCACTGGGGCGACGGGTAGCCAAATACTCCAAAGCCCACTGCCAGCCCAGCGCCGGCCCGGCCCGGCCCGGCGTGGATCGAGCAGCAACAGCGCACACTCAACGCCCAATACGACTGCGGCCAAAACATCTACGGCTGGGACGGCGACACCCTCGCTTATGAAACACGCTACAGCGACAACCCTGGCGAACGACGCCTGATCCACTACTTCTACGAACCGGGCAGCTTCACCCCCGTCGCCCAAACCGTCGAAAACCGCAGCCTGTCGCTAGTGCGCGAGCCAAGCCATGAAAACGGCTACCACATCGACCGCGACCCGCTGTGGCAACACCAACCCGTGGCGAAACCGTTCAACGCCATGGCCTGGTACCAATGCGACCACCTCGGCACGCCCATGGAACTCACCGACCAACGCGGTGAGATTGCCTGGAGTGCGACGTATCAAGCGTGGGGGTTGGCCAAAGAAAAGCGTACCGACAGCGCAATACGCGAAAACATCCGCAACCCGCTGCGCTTTCAAGGGCAGTACTTCGACACCGAAACCGGGCTGCACTACAACCGCTATCGGTACTATGATCCGCAGGTCGGACGGTTTATCAGCAAGGATCCGATCGGTTTTGCGGGTGGGCTGAATGTCTATGCGTATGCGCCGAATCCAGTGGGGTGGGTTGATCCGTTTGGGCTAGAAAGTGTTGATACTCTTAAACCCGGTCCATTTGCAGTAGAGTCCATTCCCGCGCATCGAGGCCGACCGACATCAGAGGAACAAAGACAAGTCAACGGACTTATGAAAAAGTACGGATGCCACACATGTGGAACTTCCTCTACTGGCACAAAAAGTGGGAACGCAATAGCCGATCATCAGCCGCCGCAGGCACTGGGAGAGCCAGAAATATTCCTCCCTCATTGCAACACGTGCAAGGCGAGGCAAGGCGGTCAAGCTCTTCAAGAAAAGCGCAGAAGGAGCAAAGGATAATGACAACCACAATATGCTCACTAACTCATCCAGTGATATTTATCTTTGATCACTCCGGTGAAGAGGTTGAAATTCCCGATTATGACGAATCCGCCGGAGTAAGTACTACCTCATCATGCATATCGATTGGAGCCATTGCTGACGTTGACGGGGATATCACTATTTCATTAATAAATGAATACCCAAAAACACCAAACATCGAAATTTGCGATCAAGTTGTGGCCACACCCAACAACACAATTTCAGTTGTAACGACCGACGACACGAAACTTCTTGAGACAAATACAAACAATAAAGAGGCACGCGTTCGAGTCCTCGTCAACAATAGAAATCATCCAGAGAATATCACCATTGTTATCACATGAAATTTAATAGATGGATACTCATGCCCTAGTATTCAGCCCCGGCGGCATCACCCACGACAGCGGAGTCGTCATTGAATCCATGCCCCACACCAAACTTAACGGTAAGTTGATGGCGGGTAAAAACAGCCTGGTGATGTGCCCCCTGATGTAAGGGGCCTTTCCCTATTGTCAGGGCAGCAGCACCTATTCCGTCAACGGAGTTCCTGTCGCTTTGGACGGCATGAAAACCGTCTGCGGTGTCAGCCTGATCGCCACAGGCTTTCGCGCATTGGTTCATCGTTCTTTAACAGCCCAATAACATTGACCCAGCGCTACCAATGCCTATGGTGTACGTACTTGCGACCTGCCCGGCCGTTTGCTCAGCGCCACCACCCTAAAGGACGAAGAAACCTTCGCCTTCGACCCGGCCAGCAACCTGCTCGACCCCAAGGCTCCGCGCCGGCCCATCCACCACCCGCCGCCCAAGCTCCTCGACAACCTGCTGCGCGATTACGTCGGCCAGCACTACACCTACGACGCCCGCGGCAACCTGCTTGAACGCCTCGACAAAGGCAAAAAAGCCCTTTTCACCTGGGACCTCTACGACCGCCTAACCCGCTACGAAGACGACCGCCTCACCGCCGACTTCGCCTACGACGCACTGGGGAGACGGGTAGCCAAATACTCCAAAGCCCACTGCCCGCCCAGCCCCGGCGCCGGCCCGGCGTGGATCGAGCAACAGCAGCACACGCTCAACGCCCAATACGACTGCGGCCAAAACATCTACGGCTGGGACGGCGACACCCTCGCCTATGAAACGCGCTACAGCGACAACCCCGGCGAACGACGTCTGATCCACTACTTCTACGAACCGGGCAGCTTCATCCCCGTCGCCCAAACCGTCGAAAACCGCAACCTGTCGCTAGTGCGCGAGCCAAGCCATGAAAACGGCTACCACATCGACCGCGACCCGCTGTGGCAACACCAACCCGTGGCGAAACCGTTCAACGCCATGGCCTGGTACCAATGCGACCACCTCGGCACGCCCATGGAACTCACCGACCAACGCGGTGAGATTGCCTGGAGTGCGACATATCAAGCGTGGGGGCTAGCCAAGGAAAAGCGTACCGACAGCGCAATACGCGAAAACATCCGCAACCCGCTGCGCTTTCAAGGGCAGTACTTCGACACCGAAACCGGGCTGCACTACAACCGCTATCGGTACTATGATCCGCAAGTCGGACGGTTTATCAGCAAGGATCCGATCGGTTTTGCGGGCGGGCTGAATGTCTATGCGTATGCGCCGAATCCGGTGGGGTGGGTTGATCCGTTTGGGTTGGCTAAACGCGGCCCGGTACCTGGTGGTCAAGGACCACACAATGAAGTTATCGCCCAATGGGGGCGTGAGGCCACCTAGGCCGGAGGTACAGTGCAATCTGGAGGTGGAGTCAAAAGGGAAACTCTTATTTCAACACCTGGCGGCCAAAAACAGGGTCGTCGGCCAGATATTATTATTGAACTAGAGGATGGAAAAAAAGTTTACGGAAATGTTAGGAGAACCAAGACTGATGAAACTCCAGTATTTCGCGAGCTAAGCGCCATGAACGACTTAGAAACCAAGACTATCGGCAATGATATTCCTGACGATGTACAGTTTAGAGCTTACTGCCCTTGCACCCCAAAGAGAGCAAAATAGAATGGACATCAATATATTCACGACAATCGAAGAATTTATATTTACAAACCTCAAACTTATTAAAAACACCAAGTGCAATTTATACAGATCCGAGAGTTACGAACACCCATACAATCTAATGGATGGCAATGACCCGATCTCTTGGAGCTGTAGTGAGTCAAGATCATTATCTCTACTCATTGGAAAAGCTGAGGACGAGCATAAAATTTTAAAAGACAAACAAATTAACATCCCAAGAACTTGTCGTGTTGGCTTTGTAGACATTAGATACGGAGGAGAAGATGAGCATGCCATAGGAGCTTCCCATTATGGAGCGGACACATCCACCACTGCGAAGTTTATTAATAGAGAGCTAAAGAAAATCCTTAAAGAATTTGCCCACAAGGGAGTCATTGATTGCGCTGACAACGAAATAAAATCGTTTTTCTGGACTGACGCAGCATTAGCCACTGAAAAGAATTGGCATCGTTTTCTAAGTCGAGGAGCTAAGAAATATACAAATATGAATATGGGGTATAGGCCACTCCGAATAAACCAACAGGAATGAGGCAAATCATTAGACCTAGGTCAAGACATAAGCTCGTTGATCGGATCCATCCCATACATCAATCCGAATAGCGGGCATGGGCAATGCAACGGTACGTCCTTTATGCAAAGGCGTCTCTCGATGTTAATAGCAGCGCCTATTCCGTCAGCAGTGCTCCGCAGCACAAATATCGCCTGCGATGCGATCCTTGACCACAAGCGGCTCACACACGCCAACTCACCGCTGTTCACTTAAACCTCCGCTCTTTAACAAACTTAATACTCCAAAGCTCACTGCCGGCGCCGGCCCGGCGTGGATCGAGCAGCAACAACGCACGCTCAACACCCAATACGACTGTGGCCGAAACATCTACGGCTGGGACGGCGAACTTGGCCTATGAAAGCCGCAACGGCGAACCCACTTTGCGACAACGCAAAAAAAAGTGTTTTCCACTGTAGACGGCTATAGCCCCACACTTGACGAGGCTGCACATCGAAAAGAGGGCTTTGGCCAATTAGTCAGCGTTCTTGCTCAATAGGCTCTATCAAAGAAGCTAAATGATTAGGTAAACACAATCACCGGATCTGACCATGCAGGAAGAGAACTGGCTCTACACTTTAGGCAATGCCACTTGCTTGCTTGGAACTGATTTCTGAGCAGGATCAAAGAGCAGCAACTCTGGGGATGTTCTTTCTGGCTTAAGGTGTGAATTATGTCGATTTCAACTGGCATTGCGCGGAAGCTGTGTGGCGTCTTCTCTTTCAAACGAATCACTGCGACTCGGCGGCTCAGTCGCGATGAAGCCAGCCTGATTGAGCACTACCGCATGCTTTCTGAGTCAGACCGCATTGCGATGCGCTACCTGTGTACTTCACTTAAAGAAATATCTCGCTTCTGAAGCTCGGTGATGCCCTGGACTGCTGGGCTACAGACATAGAGACATCGAACGAGATTGTGGGGGTGGCGAGAAATCGCAACGAGAAGGAGGCTGACTTTAAGGCACCTCTGATTGGGTAAACGATGGCCGCCCTACAGTCCCATTTCCCAACCCCCAGAAACGACAAAGCCCGCCAAAAGGCGGGCTCTGCGGTGTAGCAATATGGCGGAGGCGTAGAGATTCGAACTCTAGGACCTGTTACAGTCGACGGTTTTCAAGACCGTTGCCTTAAACCACTCGGCCACACCTCCTATGTTGTTGCGGGCGCCATAATACCTGAATGAAACACGTTGTCAAACTCTCTTGATCGCTTGTTTCAGAGCCTCTGCTATGATCTTTGCTACTTAACATTTCAAACCACAGGAGTATCGCCATGCGCGAACAGGATTACGCCGTTAATAACAGCGTGCAGGCTGAGCAGCTAGAGGTTAGCCGCGTCCTGCGCAACACTTACGGTTTACTGGCTTTGACGCTCGCTTTCAGCGGCGTGATGGCTTATGTCGCTCAACAGATGCGGGTCGGTTACCCGAATATTTTCGTGGTGCTGATCGGTTTCTACGGGCTGTTTTTCTTGACCAACAAGCTGCGTGATTCGGCTTGGGGCCTGGTGTCTACGTTTGCCTTAACCGGTTTCATGGGCTTTTTGTTGGGCCCAATCCTCAACCGTTACTTGGGCATGCAGGGCGGCGCTGAGGTTGTCAGCTCGGCATTTGCCATGACCGCGCTGGTGTTTGGCGGCCTTTCTGCTTATGTACTGATCACTCGCAAGGACATGAGCTTCCTGGGCGGCTTTATCACCGCAGGCTTCTTTGTCCTGCTGGGCGCCGTAGTTGCCAGCTTCTTCTTCCAGGTCAGCGGCCTGCAACTGGCTATCAGCGCAGGTTTTGTGCTGTTTTCTTCGGTCTGCATCTTGTTCCAGACCAGCGCCATCATTCATGGCGGCGAGCGTAACTACATCATGGCGACCATCAGCCTGTATGTTTCGATCTACAACCTGTTTATCAGCCTGCTGCAAATTTTCGGCATCATGAGCAGCGACGACTGATTGATAGCGCAACACGAAAGCCCGCTTCGGCGGGCTTTTTGTTGCCCGTTGCAAGCATCTTTGAGCATCTGCCTTTATCATTGCCGCAGATTTGCTGACAGAGCTCACCATGAAATTTGCCATTGCCCTTTATTCAGCAGCCCATGCGCCCTCTTCTCGCCGCGCCCTGCGTTTTGCCGAGGCAGCGCTGGCAAGCGGTCACGAGATCGTGCGGCTGTTCTTCTATCAAGACGGTGTGCACAGCGCCTCGAGCAATGTGGTCACACCGCAAGACGAGCAAGATATCGCGCAGCAGTGGGCCGCGTTCGTCAGCCAACATCAGTTGGACGGCGTGGTGTGTATTGCCGCAGCCCTGCGCCGCGGTGTATTGAATGAAGATGAAGCAGCGCGCTATGAGCGCCCGGCGGTCAACCTGCAAGCGCCATGGGAGTTGTCTGGCCTGGGCCAGTTACACGACGCGATTCAATCGGCTGATCGACTGATCTGCTTCGGAGGGCCTTGATATGGCTAAGTCGCTGTTGATTATCAGCCGCCAGGCGCCCTGGTCGGGCCCAGGCGCCAAAGAGGCACTGGATCTTGTGCTGGCTGGGGGCGCGTTCGATTTGCCGATTGCGCTGATGTTTATGGACGACGGGGTATTCCAGCTCGTTCCCGGACAAAACGCGGCCGCGCTGCAACAAAAAAACCTTCAGGCCAATCTGCAAGCCCTGTCACTGTTCGGGATTGATGACGTGTTTGCCTGCGGCCACAGCTTGAGCGAGCGCGGCATTTCGCCCACACATCTGGCAGTCGACGATGTACACGCCCTGTCAACCGATGAAGTACGCGCCCTTATTGACCGTTTTGACCAAGTGATAACCCTCTGATGACGACCCTACACGTCCTGAGCCACTCGCCCTTTTCAGACACACGTTTAAGCAGCTGCTTACGCGTTCTGGGCACCGATGACGCGCTGTTGCTGACAGGTGATGCGGTCTACGCTTTACAACCTCAAAGCAGCCCTCTGAAGGCCCTGGAAGGAAAAAACTCCACGCTTAAGCTTTTTGTCCTCGAAGAAGACCTGCTCGCACGCCACATCGATTGCCCGCAGTGGGCGACAGCGTTGGATTACCCGGCCTTCGTCGAGCTGTCGATTCACTATGACAAGGTCAACAGCTGGCTATGAGCACCCTCCTTCTCAACGGCAAACATATCGCGCTGGATAAAGACGGCTATTTGCTCGACCTTAACGATTGGTCTGCCGAGGTCGCCCATGCACTGGCGGCCGAGGCGCAGATCGAGTTGAGCCCCGAGCACTGGGAGATCCTTGAGCTGTTGCGCAGCTTCTATCAGGAGTTCGAGCTGTCACCCGCGACACGCCCGCTGATCAAGTACACCGCGCTCAAGCTGGGCCCTGAAAAAGGCAACAGCTTGCACCTCAACCGCCTGTTTAATGGCACACCGGCCAAGCTCGCTGCCAAGCTGGCGGGCCTGCCAAAACCGACTAATTGCCTATGAATACGCCTGCTGCGCTGACATTAGAAACCCCGGCCGAACACCCTTTCGCGCCATTTGTGCGCATTCTGGGCAAAGGTAAACGCGGCGCCCGCAACTTGACCCGCGAAGAAGCGCGCGAGGCAATGGGCATGCTCCTTGACGAAAAAGTCGAAGACACGCAATTGGGTGCCTTCCTGATGTTGCTGCGTCACAAGGAAGAAAGCCCCGAGGAATTGGCCGGCTTTACCGAAGCCTTGCGTGAGCGTTTGACAGCGCCAGCAATCAACGTTGATATCGACTGGCCGACTTATGCGGGCAAGAAGCGTCACCTGCCCTGGTACCTGCTGGCTGCCAAATGCCTGGCGCAAAACGGTGTGCGGATTGTGATGCACGGCGGCGGCGCTCATACCGCAGGGCGACTGTACAGTGAACAACTGCTGGACGAGTTGTCTATTCCGCTGTGCCGCGACTGGCAAAGCGTTGAAACTGCGCTCGACACCCAGCATCTGGCCTTTATGCCATTGCAGGACTGGGCGCCGCAGTTGCAGCGCATGATCGATCTGCGCAACACCTTGGGTTTGCGCTCGCCCATTCACTCACTGGCGCGCATTTTGAACCCGCTGGGCGCCCGCTGCGGCCTGCAAAGCATTTTCCATCCGGGCTACCAAAGCGTGCACCGCGAAGCCAGCAGCTTGCTGGGTGACACCAGCATCGTGATCAAAGGCGACGGTGGTGAAATCGAGGTCAACCCGGACACCATCAGCCATTTGTACGGCACCACGGCGGGCGTCAATTGGGATGAAGAGTGGCCAGCACTGTCAGCTCGACGCCACGTGAAACCGGCCTCACTTGAGCCGGGGCAGCTCAAGGCACTGTGGCGGGGCGAGATCGAAGACAGTTACCCGCAACTGGCCCTGCTCTCGACCATGGCCCTGGCCCTTCGCGGGCTGGGCACACCGCGAGAACAAGCATTCGAGTTGGCGCAGGGTTATTGGGATAACCGCGACAAATCGATTTAACTTATTTGCGAGACCGCCTCATGCTAATTCCTTACGACCAGCTTGAACCTGACACCCTCACCCGCCTGATTGAAGACTTCGTCAGCCGCGACGGTACCGACAACGGTGATGACACCCCTCAAGAGACACGTGTCCTGCGGGTGCGTCACGCCTTAAGCAAAGGGCAAGCCGTGATCTTCTTTGATCTGGAAAGCCAGCAATGCCAGTTGATGCCCAAACATGCCGTGCCCAAAGAGTTCTTTGATTAACGCTTGCTCAACGGCTCAATGGTCAAATGCCCGGGGCCCTGATTTTTGATCCGGTCGTAGATTTCGCCCCGGTGAACGCTGACGCTCCTCGGGGCATCCACCCCTAGGCGCACATGGCTGCCATTGATGGCAATGACATGGACGATAATGTCTTCGCCAATCGAGAAGCGTTCACCGCTGACGCGTTTTAGAATCTGCATGGCTCTTATCCTTAAAGGTGTCTGGCCACGAAGACTGAACCGCGTCATTCGGTACTTCAATCCTTACACAGCAATTCAGCTTGGGCTTACTCCTATCTGGATTAAGGCCTACACCTCACAGATAAAAGTCCTACGCTACAGCTGTTGAATATTCCTCATCAGTAGGGGTATTGGCTTAGGGTGCCGAAAAACGTGGGCCCAACAGAATGATCGTTGCCCCTATCACGCACAGCACCAGTCCGATCCAGTCAGAGCCCAATGGCCGGACTCGCTCCACCACCGCCAACCAGGCAATAGACGTCACGATGTAGATCCCGCCATACGCGGCATAAGCCCGGCCCGCATATGCCGCTTCGACCTTGGTCAAGAGCAGGGCAAAAACAGCCAGGCTCAACACTGCCGGCACGACCCACACCACACTCTTGCCTTGACGCAGCCACATCCAGAATCCGTAGCAGCCTGCGATTTCAAACAACGCGGCCAAAAAAAACCAAACGTAATTAAGCATGAATACTTCCTTCCTTAGGCAGCGCGCCACCCTACTCGCGCCCCATCAGCCAGGCAATAGCCAACCTTTAGCACGCGTCACAGAATAAAAAGTTGAATTATTTTCGCGCCCGGCAAGTCGGACTTATTAAGAGCGTACGTAGCAGTGGTTTCAACGCCACTGAACGCCGTCCTTACTGACAATAATCAATGAGGAAATAGTCATGACCCTGATACTTCTGATCATCCTGATCTTGCTGCTGGTGGGCGGGCTGCCAGTTTTCCCTCACTCCCGAAACTGGGGCTACGGCCCGTCCGGTATTATCGGCACCGTACTGGTCGTACTGCTGATACTGCTCTTGCTCGGCAAAATATAGCGCCGTAGTCACGGCATTACGCGCAAAAAAAAGAGGCCCTGAGGCCTCTTCTTTTTTCACGCTGGTTTACTTCGGATCCACGACACCCGCAGTGTTATCCAACAAGCTTTTGGTTGCTGTCTGCAAGAAGGATTCAAGCTTCTTCTTCAGTTCAGCTTCGTCTGGCGAGTCAGTCACTACTTTGGCTTGCGGGTTCGGGCCCAAGTTGTATTGCCATACCTTGGCAGGCATGTCTTTAGGCTGAACCAGCAGATGATCGCCGCTGATGATGGCCACGGTCTGATCGTTGCCAGATGGCTTGATCACACCTGAACCCTTGTCACCTTCCGGCAGGTTCAGCAGGTCACGGCCCCAGCATTGCTGACGGAACTCACCACCCAGACGACCCATGATGGTCGGTACGATGTCGATCTGCGTACCCACGGTATCAACCCGCGCGCCAAACTTTTCCTGGATGCCCGGCCCGATCAACAGCAATGGAACGTTAAAGCGCCCAAGGTCCATCTCGGAGATCTGCTGCTCGTTACCAAAACCGTGGTC
Source organism: Pseudomonas sp. HY2-MNA-CIBAN-0224 (assembly GCF_040310285.1). NCBI lineage: Bacteria > Pseudomonadati > Pseudomonadota > Gammaproteobacteria > Pseudomonadales > Pseudomonadaceae > Pseudomonas > Pseudomonas sp. HY2-MNA-CIBAN-0224. Next base: position 11,356 of record NZ_JBEOPQ010000025.1, read on the forward strand.
ACCCACGATCACAAACAAGGTTTCCTTGAAGTACGGCTCTTTACGCGCCTTTTCAAAGAATTGACCCAGCGCCCAGTCCGAATAGCGCATGGCGGTCAAATGCTCGTTCAACGAACCACGGTCGGTCACCCGCTCAACCGGCAGTGGCGTCGGCAAGGCATACGGCGTGTGGTTGGACAGGGTTTGCAGCAAGGCATAGAACGGCTCTTTGCCTTCACGCTTTTTCAGCTCTTCCAGGCCGCGGTTGAACATGTCCTGGTCGGACACGCCCCACGTAGGATCAGAGAACACCGGGTTCACGAAATCATTACGGCCAACGAACGTGGTCATGCCTTGGTTGCTGAAGAAACCAGACTGGTTGTCCCAGGCAAAATCACCGTTGTACACATACACATCATCGTATTTACGGGCGCTCAGCAGCTCCGGCAGACCGGACAGCTTGTGGCTGCCTTCCGGGGTCTGCATCAGGTATTCAAAACCTGGCAGGTTCGGGAAGCACGCCATGGTGGCGAACATGCCCTGATGCGTGTGCGTACCGTTGGAGAAGAAGCGCTCAAACAGCAGGCCTTCTTTGGCCAGGTTGTCGAAGTAAGGCGTGACGTTGCCTGGACGCCCCAGCGCACCCACCGAGTGGCCAGCGAAGCTTTCCATCAAGATGACGACAACGTTCTTGATCGGCAGGGTTTTTTCTTCTGGTGGCGTGGTATCACGGCGCACAGGCGCGGTGTCCGCATCGACCAGCTTGTCGTTCGGGGTCAGCAGCATGTCGCGCACGGTCTGCTGAGCCTCAGGCTGCGGCAGGTTGGCTTTCCAGATATTGCTGCGCTCATCAGAGAAGCGGCTCTGCGCCGCTGAAATCAGCGACAAGGAACCATTGAGCCCTAGCTGGTTAGCGAAGTTGGAATCCGTCGTGTAGGCATCACCCCAGCGCAGTGGAGGACCTTGGCGCAGTGTGCCGCGAGCAGCGACCACACACACCACCAGAATCACCATGAACACGGCAATGCGCGCATACCATGGCGCGACGGCGCGTTGAGTACCAGCGCCAGCAGCCGATGTCGCACGGGTGCGGGTTAGGCGGTCTGAACCTTTAAATGCAAAGTACAGGATCACCGTCCCGACGGCCCAGGCCAGCAGGTAACGCACCACCGGGAAACCGTACCAGAGCATGCTCATGACGGTTTTCGGGTCTTCCTTCACGTATTGGAAGACCAGACCGTTGAGGCGCTGGTGGAATTCACGGTAGAAGTCCATCTCCATCAGGCCCAGGAACAGCGCCAGGCTGGAGGCGGCAGTCAGCCAGAAACGCATGGTGCCGCGCAGTCGCATCGCATGCGCACTGAGCAATGACAGCAACAAAGGAATGCTGAGATAAACCACGATGCGCAGGTCAAAGCGCAGACCATTGAAAAAGGCTTCGAGGAACGTTGAGGCCGGGGTATCCAGGATCATTTCCCGGTTGTAAACCAGCAATGCCACCCGCAACAGGGTAAACATCAGCATCATGATCAAGGCGCTGAGCAGCGTAAACGCCAGATGCGATTTGACGGTCGGTTGCAACATTCGCTGGGCAGCGTTCTGTTGTTTTAAGGCGTCCGGGTTTGCCATGTCGTTTTAGGACCCAATTGATTCAAGTTGAAGTGGCTTTTCTGTGCACGGCCAGCACCTGCGCCTATAGGGCACACGTGCAGGGAGGTCATGCGCGGGCGGGCAAATGTTGCACGATCACCGGTGATTTACCACTGATACTGCACCCTTTAATGCACAGGGTTTGGCTCGACACCTGAACTGGACATCCAGGTGAATGGCTTCTGAGAAGCAGCCGAGCCGAAATTTTGCACGCAAATTGTCATGGACGGCACGTGAAAATTTTGTGCAAAAGCATAATTTGAAACATAAGAAAGGGCCTTTCGGCCCTTTCTGTAACTCACTGCGCGTTAAACGTTGCCTGGCTTGTTAATCGCCTGCAAAACGTATTGCGGCAAGGCAAACGAACCTTGGTGAACTTCAGGGTTGTAATAGCGAGTAACAATGCCACTGCCAATAAAGCGCTGACGCAGCGTCTCCAGCGGCAACTTGCGGTAGTCGCTTTTGGTTGAGCCCCAGGCAAAGGTCATCGAACCGCCGATGTAAGTCGGCACGGCCGCTTGATAGAAGTGCCAATCGGCGAACAAACCACGCATGCGCTCTGCGGTGGTTTTAACTTCTTGCAGTTGCATGAACGGCGTGCCGTTTTGCGTCACAAGCACACCACCTTCATTCAGGCAGCGATGGCAGGCTTGATAGAAGTTTTCAGAGAACAACACTTCACCCGGGCCGATCGGGTCGGTGGAGTCAGAAATGATCACATCGAACTTTTCTTCAGTGGTTGCCACAAAGCGCATGCCGTCATCGATCACCAGATTCAGGCGCGGATCGTCGTAGGCCCCTTTGGAGTGGTTCGGCAAAAACTCTTTGCACATTTCAACCACGGTGCCGTCGATCTCGACCATGGTGATGTGCTCAATGCCCACGTGCTTGGTCACTTCGCGCAGCATGCCACCGTCGCCGCCGCCAATGATCAGCACGCGCTTGACCGTGCCGTGCGCCAGAATCGGCACATGAGTCAGCATCTCGTGGTAGATGAACTCATCCTTTTCCGTGGTCTGAATCACGCCATCCAATGCCATGACCCGGCCCATCACCGGGTTTTCGAAAATCACCAGGCGCTGGTGGTCAGTGCGCACTTCGTGCAGCAGCTTGTCCATACGAAAACGCTGACCATAACCCTCGTAGAGGGTTTCGAGATAGTCGGTGCTAAGTACTTCAGTCATGGGAAGTCCCTTTGAATGCAGATGGCAACGGACGGTCACCCGCCCATGATCGGCAGCTTGAGCGTTTACCACTGTTGCGGTACACGCGTTCAACTGCCCAAGAAAGGCGCGCATTCTACGACGACGAGCATGACAGGTCGAACCTTGACTCAGACAAACTCAGCGGGTGGCGACAAATAAAGCCGTCGCCACCCGCTGGCCGACGATTTAAATGCGCACATTGCCTCGCGGCCCGGCGATGGCCCAGATAATGAGGCCGAGCACCGGCAAGAAGATAATCAACAGCACCCAAAGGATTTTCATCCCGGTTCCGACGTTACTTTTGAGCACATTGATGATGGCCCAAATATCCAGCGCCAGAATAATCAGACCTACCAGACCATTAAACGTCGACCCCATGGTGATGCTCCTGAGTGAGTGCGTGTTTACTTAGGATAGTCAGCTACGGCGAGGGTTCCGTTTTTTTATTGCAGGCCGGGCATCAAACGTGAACAGCGACCTTCAACGCTTCCAGCGCAGGCGCAGCACTGATACCTACCTCGGCACACAAGGCCAGCACGCGTGGCACGTCATTGCCATACACCAGCACCATTTGCAGTTCATCATCCAGCGGCTGACTCAGATTCAGCAGCACATAGCCGCCGTTCTCCGGGTTCATGCTGCCCATCTGGATCTGGATACGGTTCAACGCCGTCAGCGCTTCGGTTTTGGCCAATTGCTTGGGCTTGATGTTGAAAGGCACGCCAGGACCAAACGAGGCAACGATCTGGGTGAACAGGTCGACATAGGTGTCAGCCTGGAACAGGACGGTTTCCGGCAGGCTGCCAATGACGACCCACTCGCCCAACGCAATAGGGTAAGTGTCGTCGTAGTTGATGTCCGGGTTTGCCGCCAGAAAAGCGTCTTGATCAGCGTAGGCTTGTGCTGCTTCGTCAGCGATTTTTGCAATTTCTTCGTCGCCCATGCACCCAGAGCTGATTTTGCTGATGAGTTCAACGAGAGTGTTTTTCATGGGCAAGGCCTGTCACAAGGAAAATTGAGGGCGCGCAGGATATATCAATTGCGCGCCTCAAGGGCATGTAATCAGCCCAACAACTCGTTCAACAGAGCGATGCTATCGTTTGCGCCCATGGTCTTGGCAGCATCCAGCGCAGTGATCTCATTGGCATCCTTGGCTTTTGGATCGGCGCCTTTGCTGATCAGGTACTTAATGATTTCGGTGCGATTAAACATCGCAGCCATCATCAAGGCGGTACGACCATCAAACGAAGCGCCTTCAACCTGCGCCCCGCCCTCGATCAGGGTTTTGACCATCTCCAAATCGCCTTTGAACGCCGCGCCAGCAATCGGGCTTTGACCGTTGTCATTGCGAATTTCAGGGTCAGCCTTGTGCTCAAGCAATACCTTCACAGCGTCAACATGCCCGTGATAGCTGGCCAGCATCAGCAAGGTGTCGCCTTTGTGGTTACGCAAATTAGGCGGCAAGCCCTTGCTCATCAGAGCTGCCAGCATGGCGGCGTCGCCCTCGCGGGCTTTATTGAAAACCTGCTCGGCAAACTCAGCCGCTTCCTCGGGGGTCATCTGCCGTTGCTGATCGGCTGGCTTGTTGTCTGACATTTGAGGCTCCAGGTTGACTACAGAAAGCCGTAGTTTCCCGAGAGCGGCCAACGGTGTCATCCCCTTTTTACTCAAGAGCGGCATAGAGACAATCAATCGGTAAACGACTTTTGTACAAACACTCCACCAAACTGTGTGATTGGGCAAAATGCAGGATGCATGATGGCCATTCATGCAAAATGCACGAATCCTGCATCACTACAAAACTACAAGTCATTGATTTAAAAGGATTTTATTAGATAGACGTACTGGCACAATCACTGCAACTACCTCTCCATGCAAGCACAGATGAGCTAATGGAGCTGATTGACATGAGCCTGATCCAAGAAAAATTCGCGTCCCTATTTTCGAACTACACCGTCAACGTTAAGCCCCGCCCGGATGGTGGAGTATTGCTGACGTTGTGTGACAGCGAAGGTAAACAGACTCAGCGGGTCATTTCATACGCGCAGTTGCACACCGCAGAGCAACTGACTTGGGTGATCAGCGCGATTCGTCGTGATCTGGCAGGTACGGCCAGCGAACTGCCGACCATTTCACTGCTGCAAAGCCAGCACCGCTTTGCCCTGCCGACCTATCACACGCGTTGATAAAAGCCTGATCAAACTGCAGGAGCGAGCTTGCCTCGCGATCTTTCCAACTTCAAAGATCGCAAGCAAGCTCGCTCCTTCACGTTCAAAGATTAAATATCTATATCGGCAAAGCTGCTGACCGTCAGATGATCACCCAACTTCTTCCCGCCTTCTCGCGCCAGACCACAGGTTTGCATGCCGGCTTGTTGTGCCGCGTCCAGCTCTTCGACGATGTCCGATAGAAACAGGATTTTCCCCGCCGGGCAGCCGATGGCTTCGGTGATGTGCCGGTACGATTGGGCTTCGCGCTTGGGCCCGGACGTGGTGTCGAAATAGCCACTGAACAAGGGGGTCAGATCACCCGCCTCCGAACAGCCAAAAATCAGTTGTTGCGCCTGGATCGAACCTGACGAGTACACGTACAAGTCATAGCCCTTTTCATGCCAGGCCTTGAGGGCCTCGACGGCATCCGGGTAGACGTGCCCTTTCAACTCGCCCGCCTCGTAACCCTGCTTCCAGATCATGCCCTGCAGCGCCTTAAGCGGCGTGGCTTTGCGGTCTTCGGCGATCCACTGTTGGAGGATCTCGATCACCCGCTCAACGTCCGCCTCGGGCTCGCCGCTGTCCAGACGCACCGCCCCCAGTTGCATCGCAACCTCAGGGTCTTCGGCATGTTCACGGACGAAGTCAGGCAGGTGTTTGGCCGCAAATGGAAACAACACGTCAAACACAAAGCTGACGGCGCTGGTGGTGCCTTCAATGTCAGTGAGGATGGCTTTGATCGGCATACGGTGTCCTTAGTCTTCGAGGCGCGGGAAGCGGCTGGCGATGTCTTCGCCGGTAAAGTTGGCAACCCAGCCTTCAGGGTTGTTAAACAACCGGATGGCCACAAAGTGCGGGTGCTCGCCCATGTCAAACCAATGCGGGGTGCCCGCTGGCACTGAGATCAGGTCGTTTTTTTCGCACAGCACGGCATACACATAGTCGCCAATATGCAAGGTAAACAGCCCACGGCCTGCTACGAAGAAGCGCACTTCATCTTCGCCATGACGGTGTTCATCGAGGAACTTGGCGCGCAACTCGGCTTTTTGCGGGTGGTCGCTGTTAAGGCTGATGACATCAACAGTGACGTAGCCCTGCTCAGTCATCAATTGATCAATCTGCGTGCGGTAGGCATCGATCACTTCGTCCTGACTGGCGCCCGGCTGGATCGGCGCAGCCGCCTGCCAGCGCTCAAAGCGCACGCCCTGCTCGCCCAGCGTGGAGGCGATGTCTTCAAGGTGGGTCAATACCTTGTTGGGTATTTCCGGGCTTGAAACGTGGTAAACAGAAAGGCTGCTCATGGGGGTAGTTCCTCAGCTTCGGCGTGCACTTTCGGCTTTTTCCAGGCCGTTCAGGCAGACCGTTGAAATCAGGCGGCGAGCTTCTTCGACGTGAAGTCAGCGTTAACGGTTAAGCACAGCGCGGGTTTTCAACTCGCATTCAAACAAAAACTCAAAAGCTTCGATCTGGCGCAAGGCATCGCTCATGCGCGCACCCCACGTATACAGACCGTGCCCACGAATCAGGTAACCCACGCAGTCAGGGTGCGCCTCAAGCCAGGGCTGAACCTTGGCGGCCAGTCGCTCGATATCCTGATCGTTGTCAAAAATCGGCACAAGGACTGTCGACTCATGGGTCGACACACCACTGAAAGCCTTTTGCAGTTCGTAGTCTTCAAATTCGATGCTGTCACCCGGCGTCAGCCGCGACAACACCGTGGCATTCACCGAATGCGTGTGCAACACCGCGCCGATCTCCGGGCGCCAGCTGTACAGCTGAGTGTGCAGCAAGGTTTCCGCAGAAGGCTTTTTGCCCGGTTCCAGGCTGTTGCCTGACAAATCCGTGGACAGCACATCATCAATGCCCAACTGGCCCTTGTGCTTGCCAGACACCGTCAGCAGCGCCTCGGTGGCCGATAGCCGGGCCGAGTAGTTGCTGCTGGTGGCCGGCGACCAGCCGCGACCATATAAAAAACGCCCGGCTTCAATGATTTCCAGGCTCAAGTGTTCACGGGTAAGGCTCATGCCCTGTCCTCTTGCAATCGAGTAGCGATGATAACGGCTGCAGCCAGTGCTGCGAGGCTTGCCATACTAAAGGTGATAGTCGGCCCGAGTGTGTTCCAGCTGTAACCGGCATAAAGCGCGCCCGCCGCGCCGCCCATTCCGGCCAGGGTGGCGTAGAGCGCTTGCCCCTGCCCTTGTTGACCAGGCCCGAAACTGCGCTGCACGAAACTCATGGCCGATGCATGAAAACTGCCAAACGTTGCCGCGTGCATCAACTGCGCCAACAGCAACACCCACAGGTATTCGGCAAATGATCCCAGCAACAGCCAGCGCAAGGCAGCCAAGGCAAAGCTGGCCATCAATACGCGCCGCAACGAAAACTTGAGCAGGATGCGGCGCATGGCCAAAAACATCAGGACCTCAGCCACAACCCCCAACGCCCACAGCATACCGATCACGCCACGGCTGTAACCCAGGCTTTCAAGGTGCAAGGTGATGAAGGTGTAATACGGGCCATGGCTCAGTTGCATCAGCGCAACAGTCACATAAAACGCAATCACGCCGGGGCTGCGCAATTGCTTGAAAAAGCCGCCCTCGTGAGGTTTACGCCCCTGATTCGAAGGCTGGGCATTGGGCACCCACAAGCTGCACAACACTATGCCGCCCATGATCACCACCAGCGCCACCGGGTAAATATCCAGGCTCAGCCATTCAAACAGGCGACCCAGAATCACCACGGTGAGGATAAAACCAATCGACCCCCACAAACGCACCTGGCTGTAACGCTCCGGTTGTTCGCGCAGGTGAGCAAAGGTGATGACTTCAAACTGCGGCAGCACTGCGTGCCAGAAGAACGCATGCAACGCCATCACCAGCGCCAGCCAGGCGTAGCTCTTGCTGATAAAGATCAGACTGAAGCCGAGCAAGGTGCACAACGCACCCAGCCGCACGATCAGCAGACGCTTGCCGGTGTAATCACCCAGCCAGCCCCACAAGTTGGGCGCCACGCAGCGCATCAGCATGGGAATGGCGACCAACTCGCCGATGCGCGCGCTGGAGAATCCGAGGTGATGGAAGTACAGCGCCAGAAAAGGCGCTGTAGCACCGAGCAAAGCGAAGTAAAAAAGGTAAAACCCTGACAAACGCCAGTAAGGAAGAGGCGCCATTGCCATCAGACCATGGCGCTCAACGACCGCTGAATCACAATTGGCCCAGCACAGGCGTCGTCACACGCACATCGGCGTTTTGCCCGCGATGACGCAACAGGTGGTCCATCAGCACGATGGCCATCATGGCTTCGGCAATCGGGGTCGCCCGAATGCCAACGCACGGGTCATGACGACCTTTGGTGATGACGTCGACCGGGTTGCCGTCTTTATCAATCGAGCGGCCCGTCGTGGTGATGCTTGACGTAGGCTTGAGCGCCAGGTGCGCCACGATGGGCTGGCCCGACGAAATACCGCCCAAAATGCCGCCCGCATTGTTGCTCACAAAGCCCTGCGGGGTCAGTTCATCACGGTGCTCGGTGCCGCGCTGGGCAACGCTGGCAAAGCCGGCGCCGATTTCGATGCCTTTGACCGCATTGATGCTCATCAAGGCGTGCGCCAGATCAGCATCCAGACGGTCGAAAATTGGCTCGCCCAACCCCGGAATCACACCTTCGGCCACCACGGTGATCTTGGCCCCAACCGAGTCCTGATCACGGCGCAGTTGGTCCATGTAGGCTTCAAGCTCTGGCACTTTGTCCGGATCAGGGCTGAAAAAGGCGTTTTCTTCGACCGAATCCCAGGTTTTGAACGGGATTTCAATCGGGCCCAACTGGCTCATGTAGCCGCGAATCACAATGCCCTGGGTCGCCAAATACTTTTTGGCGATCGCCCCGGCCGCTACCCGCATGGCAGTTTCACGTGCAGAACTGCGTCCACCTCCGCGATAATCGCGCTCGCCGTATTTGTGGTGGTAGGTGTAGTCGGCGTGGGCCGGGCGGAACAGGTCCTTGATCGCCGAGTAGTCCTTGGACTTCTGATCGGTATTGCGGATCAACAAACCGATGGCGCACCCGGTGGTGCGGCCTTCAAACACACCGGATAGAATCTCGACTTCGTCGGCTTCCTGACGCTGTGTGGTGTGGCGGCTAGTGCCCGGTTTGCGGCGGTCCAGGTCACGTTGCAGGTCTTCAAGAGACAGCTCGAGCCCGGGTGGACAGCCATCTACAATAGCGACCAACGCCGGACCATGGCTTTCGCCTGCGGTGGTAACAGTGAACAGCTTGCCGAAGGTATTGCCGGACATTCAGGGCGCTCCGTGAAAATCAGCCTAAAAACTAAGCTTGGATAACTAAGCGCGCCAGTATACGCAGGCTGCCTCTGTAGTTCATCCTCCAACCTTACTCATCCGGTGTTGTGTAACCGGCACTTTCAACAATGATGGCGTGATGATGCTGCGAATACTCCTTCTGGTTCTAACCCTGTTTGGTACTCAGGCCTTTGCGGCGACTCAGTCCAACGTCTTGCTGCGCCCCATCGAGCTGGATACCGGCTCCGGTACTCTGTACGGCTCGCTGGTGTTGCCAAAAAGTGACAAGCCGGTGCCGGTGGTCCTGCTTATTGCTGGTTCCGGGCCTACCGACCGCGATGGCAACAACCCGATTGGCGGGCGCAACGACAGCTTGAAAAAACTCGCCTGGCGTTTGGCGCAAAACAACATTGCCAGCGTGCGCTTTGACAAACGCGGCATTGCGCAAAGCCAGCCGGCCGCGCCGGATGAGCGCCAACTGAGCGTCGACCAATACGTCAACGACGCCGTGGCCTGGGGCGACAAGCTCAAGGCCGACCCGCGTTTTGGCAAAGTGTTTTTGCTCGGCCACAGCGAAGGCGCGCTGATTGCCGTCCTGGCCGCCCCGCGCATCGACGCCGCCGGGGTCATCTCGATTGCCGGTTCCGGGCGCCCTATTGGTCAGTTGCTGCGTGAACAATTGCAGCGCAACAACTTGCCGCCGGCCCTGCTCAAACGCAGCTTTGAACTGATCACCAGCCTCGAAGCCGGGCACACCGACGATAACGTGCCGCCAGCCCTTGAAGCGATCTTTCGCCCAAGCGTGCAGCCTTACCTGATCAGCCTGCTGCGCTATAACCCGGCCAAAGCCTTCGCTGCACTGAAAATGCCGGCGATGATTATTCAGGGCACCCACGACATTCAGGTCGAGGTCAAAGATGCGCGCCTGCTTAAAGCCGCCAAGCCAGATGCATCCCTGACCCTGGTACACGGCATGAACCACGTCATGCGCATTGTGCCGATGGACATCAAACGCCAGGTGCTGTCCTACAACGACCCCAACCAACGCCTCGCGGGTGAAGTCGGTGACCGGATTGTGCGCTTTATCGCAAAAGTGAATGCCGCTCAGCCCTCCAGTCCTGCGCATAACGGCCGATAAAACATTGTCGGCCGTCTTCATTGAGCCGACATATCGTGCTTGCACAGGATTTTGCCGTTATGAGCGACACCCCATCACAACCTGCCGACTCGCCAGAGCCGGCCACGCCCGAGGCGCCCCCGCGACCTTGGGCTGACGTGCAGCCCGAGCATTTCAAAATGCTGCGCCTGGCGCCCTTACCCACCGATCGCAGCACCGGGGCGCGGCCTTTGCGCTTCGTCCAGTTTGGTTATGCCGAGCGCCACAACAAAGAGCAGAGCTTGCTGCGCCTGAGCATTTCGCTGCCCGGTCAACAGGTCCGCAAAGAGCAAAACCAGCTCGATATCTGGCTTGATCACACCACCCAACTTGCCAGCATCAGCCCTGAACGCGGCGTGCTGGTTGAGCCGCTGAACCGGGGTATCGGGCGCTTTCTCATGGCCCAGGGCGCGCAGTGGGTACAGAAAAAATGGTCACGCTATCGCTTTGAAAGCTACGACTTGCCGACCAAGGACGCCCTGCACGAAGACATGCGCCTGCGCCGCGACCATTGCTTGCGCACCCAGGGCTTTGACGTGATCTATGAAGACGCCCTGCATCGCAAGGCGCGGATCGAAACGGGGCTTGCGGCGGATTTGTACAACACCTGGAACAGCGAAAAAATCCAGTTTGTCGAGATTCTCGAAGCGGCGCAGATGCTCCAGCAGGCCGAACAGAACTTGCAGGAACAAGAGCTGAAGCTGCGCGAAAAAGACGAGAAGATCAGCAAGTTCAAGCGTGAAGACACCGGCTTACGCTTCACCATCACCTGCCTGGTGGCGTTCGCCGTGTTTCAGGCCGCCTTACTGATCTGGATTGCCACCCATCGCTGAAGGCAGGCCCCCTTGCAGGGCCTGCCGGGTTTCAGCCCTTAAACCCGTGCAGCAAACAGCGCCTGATGCTCGCGGCACTGCTCAGCGGTCAGCATAAACACGCCGTGGCCGCCATGTTCAAAGTCGAGCCAGGCAAAATCCACTTCCGGGTACAGCGCTTCAACATGCACCTGGCTGTTGCCAACTTCGACAATCAACAAACCTTTGTCGGTCAGGTGATCCGCTGCTTCGGCCAGCATCCGCCGTACCAGGTTCAAACCGTCATCACCGCAGGCCAGGCCCAGCTCAGGCTCATGCTGATACTCGGCAGGCATGTCGGCAAAGTCTTCGGCATCCACATACGGCGGGTTCGACACAATCAAGTCAAAGCGCTGGCCCGGCAAGCCATCAAAGCCATCGCCCTGCACCGTGTACACACGCTCATCGACGCCGTGACGCTCAATGTTCTGATTGGCCACTTCCAGCGCTTCAAACGACAGATCCGCCAGCACCACCTCGGCATTCTGGAACTCATCGGCACACGCGATACCGATGCAGCCCGAGCCGGTGCACAAGTCGAGAATGCGCGCCGGTTCAACGCCCAGCCATGGCTCGAAACGCTTTTCGATCAACTCACCGATCGGTGAACGCGGAATCAACACGCGCTCATCGACAATAAACGACATGCCGCAGAACCAGGCTTCGCCCAACAGGTACGCCGTGGGCACGCGCTCCTCGATGCGGCGCTTGAGCAAATGCTGAAGGTTCACCAGTTCGTCGTCTTCAAGGCGGCAATCGAGGTAGCTGTCGGCAATTTCCCACGGCAGGTTCAACGCACCCAACACCAGTTGACGAGCCTCGTCCCAAGCGTTGTCGGTGCCATGACCAAAAAATAGATCTTCCCTGTGAAAATGGCTAACAGCCCAGCGAATATGGTCGCGCAGTGTGCGCAGTCGGGAAGTGATCAACGGTCTTACTCCTCAAAATCGACCCACGATTCTAACAGCCAAATTCCGACGCGGCCAAAGTTGTGCCCGACGGTGATCCGGGGCACTCATTTGTACGCGTCTGAATCCGTTACAAAAAACTTAAAAACGTTACATTTCGTAGGTTTATGCACGTTTGCAATGTTTCTTGACATCGCTGTAGGCCAACAACGGCGTGGCTTACACGACTGCCCATTCACATAAACGCTCGGCCAGTGGAGAATGTCGCAAAAGCCCCACTCAAAGGAGCCCCCGAATGTCCGCTTTAAAGACGATGTTTCAACTCACTGGGCGTGGTTATGCCGCAGCTAATCTGAGCAATGCCAGCCTGCTGATCATCGATGCGCAAAACGAATACCTCAGCGGCCCGCTGGCCCTGTCCGGAATGAAAGCCGCGACTGACAACATCGCCCGGCTCCTCAAAGCAGCCCGTGAGGCCAAACGCCCGGTGGTACACGTTCGCCATCTGGGCACGGTCGGCGGCATGTTCGACCCGCAAGGCCCACGCGGCGAGTTCATCGCCGGGCTTGAGCCGACAGGCGATGAAGTGGTTATCGAGAAGCGCATGCCCAACGCCTTCAACGACACCCGCCTGCGAGAAGCACTGGAAACACAGGGTCATCTGGACCTGATCGTCTGCGGCTTCATGAGCCACTCCAGCGTCAGCACCACCGTGCGCGCCGCCAAAGACTACGGCTTTCGCTGCACCCTGGTCGAAGATGCCTGCGCCACCCGCGACCTGCCCACCGCCAACGGCGTCATCAGTGCGGCAGACGTGCAGCGAACCGAAATGGCGATCATGAATGACAACTTCGCCACCCTGGCCCAAACCAAAAACCTCATCTGAGCCTGCCACTGATAGGCGGCGCCCTTTGACCGCCTATCTGCACCCTTGCTGTGCGCCAGCTTGAACTCCGATTTCGGAGCACCTCAGGAACAACCCGCCCATGTTCCTGTCTGAAGGGCCGATACCCTATAAGGAAAGATCGGAATGAAGATCTCCGATGGTTTTGATGCACGACGCTTACGCCCTAAAGAACACCGAAACTGGCGCGCATGGCTGATTCTGACCCTCGCTGCCCTGCTGACACTGGCAGGGATAGCATTACTGTTGACCGGCGCCAGCAGCCTGATCGGCCACCCGGCAGCTCTGGGCGACCTGAACGCCAACCCCACCGCAGCGGCGCTGGTGCTGATCGCCGGGCTACTGGTCAGTTGGCTGGGCATCTGGCTATGGCGCCGCAGCCGTCGGCGTATGCGTGCACCGTTTGGCTTGAACATGGCGCCGCACCTGATGAAAAAGCGCGACTAATACACATCGGCCTGCCGAATGTCGTCGACTTGGGTAAACTGTGCGCCCTTCGCGGAGGCTGACATGCAAGACGACGACTTTTCCCTGTTCAAAAACGAGATTCGCGGTGTCAAACCGATCAAGCATGATCGCGCCGACACCGGCAAACCCAAAACTGACCGTGCGCAACTGGCCAAACTGCGGCAAAACGCAATTGTGCGCAGCAATGCCACGATCATTGACGGTTTGTCTGACCAGTTTGTGATTGATGTCGGCCCCGAAGATCAACTGCACTGGGCCCGCGATGGCGTGCAAGAAAGCCAGATGCGCAAACTCAAGCTGGGCCAGATCAGCTTCGAAGGCAGCCTGGACCTGCACGGCATGACCGTCGAAAAGGCCCGCGAAACACTCTGGGAGTTCCTCGGCGAAGCCACCCGCCTTGAAGTCCGCTGCGTACGCGTCACCCATGGCAAAGCCGTGCGTCTGGACGGCAAAAAACCCATGATCAAAAGCCACGTCAACACCTGGTTGCGCCAACATGCCCAAGTCCTGGGTTTCTGCTCCTGCCAGGCCAAACATGGCGGCGCCGGTGCCGTTTACGTCATGCTCAAACGCACCATGATGGAAGGCCGCGACGAGTAACCGCGCATCGCCACACTTGCAGCGCCGAGTCAGCCCCCGTACCCTTGCCCTTTGCGAAAAATCCCACAGGTAGATTAATGTCCCTGGAACAAAACTACACCGCCATCCTCGGTCAGCTTGGCGAAGACGTCTCCCGCGAAGGTCTGCTGGACACGCCCAAGCGTGCCGCCAAAGCCATGAAATACCTTTGCCGCGGTTATGAGCAGACCCTCGAAGAAGTCACCAACGGTGCCTTGTTCAGCTCTGACAACAGCGAAATGGTGCTGGTCAAGGACATCGAGTTGTACTCGTTGTGCGAACACCACTTGCTGCCTTTTATCGGCAAGGCGCACGTGGCCTACATTCCAAGCGGTAAAGTGCTGGGCTTGTCGAAAGTCGCACGCATCGTCGACATGTATGCCCGTCGCCTGCAGATTCAAGAGAACCTGAGCCGTCAGATCGCCGACGCGGTGATGCAAGTCACTGGCGCCCTGGGCGTTGCCGTGGTGATTGAAGCCAAGCACATGTGCATGATGATGCGCGGTGTCGAGAAGCAAAACTCGTCGATGATCACTTCGGTGATGCTGGGTGAGTTCCGCGAAAACGCGGCCACACGCAGTGAGTTTCTCAGCCTGATCAAGTAATCCGGGCATAAAAGAGCCGGCGTTCATCGCCGGTTTTTTTTCGCCTGGCTGTTTCGGCTAAGCTCCCTCCTTTATTTATTTGCCCATGAGGCTTTCTACTGTGTTTATCAAAGCGCTTCGCATCGGTTTGGGCCAATTGATCATCGCCGGGGATTTCATTACCCGCCCCAGCAAAAAACAGCGCCCTGCTGCTGACCAGGCAAAAGTTGATCAAGCGGCCAAAAGCCTGACCCTGTATCAGTTCCACGCCTGCCCGTTTTGCGTCAAAACCCGCCGCAACCTGCGCCGCCTGAATGTGCCGGTGGCCCTGCGCGACGCGAAAAACAACGAGCAAGATCGCCAGACCCTGCTGGAGCAAGGCGGCAAGATCAAAGTGCCTTGCCTGCGGATCGAAGAAGACGGCAAGACCACCTGGATGTATGACTCCAAAGTGATCATTGAGTACCTGAACACGCGGTTTGCCAGCGTTTAAACGCCAGTAACAGCCGCAAGCTGCGATGTATTGATGTTTAAAATCAACCCATCGCAGCCTGCGGCAGCTCCAGCTTAATCCAGCATCCCGACATAGCGCGGTTGGCTCGCCACGCGCTGTATCCAGGCCTGGATCCCCGGGAACCTGCTCAGATCAAACCCGCCCTGATGCGCCACGTGGGTGTAGGCATACAGCGTCACGTCAGCAATCGAGAAGTGCTCACCCACCAGATACGGCGTGCGTTGCAATTGCTGCTCCATCACCTCCAGCGCCCTGTAACCGCGCTTTTGCAGCTTGCGGTATTCCTCTAGGCGCTCTTCGGGCAAGCCCAGATAGAACTGGATAAACCGCGCCACCGCAATGTAGGGCTCGTGGCTGTACTGTTCAAAAAACTGCCACTGTAAAACCTGGGTGCGCAAACGCGGCTCGGTAGGCAAGTAGCCACTGCCATCTGCCAGGTAGTTGAGAATCGCATTGGACTCCCACAGGCAGGTGCCGTCTTCCAGCTCCAGCACCGGCACTTTGCCGTTCGGGTTTTTTGCCAGGAACTCAGGGGTTTGTGTGTCGCCATTGAGAATGTCGACCGACTGCCACTCATATTCCAGGCCCAGCAGGTGCAGCATCAGCTTGATTTTGTAGCAGTTGCCCGAGTTGTAATCGCCATAAACCTTGAGCATCGCAACTCCTAAGCCGCCTGTGCGGCGTGTGCTTGACGGATAACCATTGCCAGACGCTTGAGACCTTCGTGCAAGCGCTCCGGATCAATGTGACTGAAGTTCAAACGCAGACTCCCCACGTTCTGGTCCGGGTCGGCGAAGAACGGCTCACCCGGCATAAACGCGACGTCTTGTGCCAGCGCTGGCTTGAGCAGGGTGCGGGTATCCAGCGGCTGCTTGAGGGTCAGCCAGAAAAATAGCCCACCCTGCGGCATCTGCCAATCCGCCAGGTCCGAAAAGTGTTCTTCCAGCGCGGCCTGGAAGCCGTCACGGCGCACGCGGTAAAAATCACGCAACACCGCCAAATGGTTGGCCATTTTCTCGGTGCCGATCCACTGCAACGCCTGCCATTGGCCAATACGGTTGGTGTGCAAATCCGCCGACTGTTTAAGCCGCAGCAAATGCGGAAACAAATCCGGGCTGGCAATCAGGAAGCCCACGCGCAGGCCCGGCAACAGGGTTTTCGACACCGTGCCGGTGTAGATCCAGCTGGCTGTTTTCAAGCGACTGACAATCGGCGTCGCGCTGCCGCCATCAAAGTTCAGTTCGCGGTACGGCTCGTCTTCAATCAGGGTGACACCGAACTCGTCGAGCAGCGCGGCCACGGCGTCGCGCTTGGCTTCGCTGTAACGCACGGCAGACGGGTTCTGAAAGGTCGGAATCAAATAGATAAAGGCCGGGCGGTGTTTAGCCAACTGAACACGCAACGCTGCCAGGTCCGGGCCATCGGCCTGTAGCGGGAAGGTCAGGCATTCGGCGCCGAACAGTTGGAAGATTTGCAGCGCCGCCAGATAGGTCGGTGCTTCGAGCATGATTTCGGTGCCTTTGTCGATGTACAGCTTGGCTGCCAGGTCGAGTGCCTGTTGCGAACCGCTGAGCACCAGCACCTGGCTCGCCTCACAGTTGACTCCTAACGCACGAGCCTCTGCGGCCAGCGCCTCACGCAGGGCCGGTTCGCCTTCGCTCATGCCGTACTGGCCCAGAGCGACGGGCATGTCGGTCCAGTCGACTTTAGGCAGCATCGACTCTGCCGGTAGCCCGCCGGCAAAGGACATGACTTCCGGACGCTGAGCAGCCGCCAGAATTTCACGGATCAAAGAACTTTTAAGGCGCGATACACGTTCGGAGAAAGCCATTGAGGTCACCCGTAGCAGAAATCATTGGAAATAAGTCAAACTGGTTGACCGAAATTACGCCTCAGCGACTGGATACGTCAATATGCTTGACCTTAAAAACCCGACCACCCAGCGTGCAGCCATGCAAGCCTTCTTCTTTGGCTACCAGGCGTTCACGGCCAAGGCCGACGAGATGCTCGCCCGGCGCGGACTGAGCCGGGTTCATCAGCGCATCGTGTTTTTCATCGCCCATTACCCCGGCGTCAGCGTCAAGGAACTGCTCACCTTGCTCGGCGTGAGCAAGCAAGCCCTCAATACGCCGTTGCGCCAATTAATCGAAATGGATTTGGTCGTCAGCGTGGTGCCGCCCTCCGACAAGCGCAAACGCCTGCTGGAACTGACCGCCGACGGTGTCCGCTTTGAAGCCAGCCTGCGCCGCGAACAGGTTAAATTGCTGCAACGGGTGTTCGAACAAGCCGGTGAAGAAGCGGTGAACGGCTGGCTGACGATCAATCAGGCGCTGGGGCAAAGCCGTTCAAGCTGACAAACCTGATAATTTGAAAACAATACTTGCTTTATTTGTATACAAACGCATAAATCAGCAGACCCCGATCGTGCAACGGGAAACGCTTGTACGGGTATATGGAGAAAGTAATGAGTCTGGAAACCTGGCTGCTGTTCAGCAGTGCCGCCTTGGTCGTGATCCTGATTCCAGGGCCACTGTCATTATTGATGATCAGCAACAGCCTGAACTACGGCTTACGCCGTTCTTACCCGGCGTTTTTGGGTGGGGTGATTGCCTCGATTTGCTTGCTCAGCGCTTCGGCACTGGGCTTGGGCGCCTTGTTGCTGGCATCGGAGCAATTGTTCAGCGCCCTTAAAATCGTCGGCGCGCTCTACCTGTTCTACCTGGCCTGGCAAAGCTGGAAGCAATCGCGCCAACCGGCAAGAGCCACTACAGTGCCGGACGCCGCACCAAAACCGCGCTTTCGCGCACTCTTTGGGCGCGCGTTTGTGCTCGGCGCCAGCAACCCGAAAGACATTTTGTTCTTTGCCGCGTTCTTGCCGCAGTTTCTTGACCCCAACCAACCCTTTTTGGGGCAACTGCTGGTGATGATCGCCACCTGGACCGTACTCGACCTGCTCTGCAAGCTGGCCTACGGCCTGGGCGCCCATGGCGCGGCGAGCTACCTGCGCAGCGGCAAGGGGCAAAGCTGGTTCAATAAGGTCAGCGCCGGCTTGTTCAGCGTGGCGGGCACGGCCTCGTTGTTGAGCCGTTAGAAAATACCAACCCTGTAGCCGCTGCCGCAGGCTGCGATTGAGCCCGAAGGGGTCACGCTTTTAGAAGCGAAGGTCCTTCGGACCTTATCGCAGCCTGCGGCAGCGGCTACAGGGTTTTGCTTAAATCGCGGGCAAAAAAAAGCCCGCAGTGTGAGCGGGCAAATCATCTACCACGATGCGAACTTTTAAACCCTAACTACCACGGTACGTCGAGTAACTGTACGGCGAGATCAGCAACGGCACATGGTAGTGATCCTGCTCGGCACTGATCCCGAAACGCAGCACCACCACATCCAGAAACGCCGGCTCCGGCAATTTCACACCCCGTGCGCGGTAGTAATCACCGGCACTGAACTGTACTTGGTAAACCCCTGAACGGTAGTCGTCACCCTGCAACAGCGGTGCGTCGCAGCGCCCGTCTTCGTTGGTCAAGGCACTCGCCACCAAGGTCAACTGGGCACCTTCAACGCGGTACAGCTCGACCTTGATCGAACTGCCCGGACATCCGTGCGCGGCATCTAAAACGTGTGTAGTCAAACGTCCCATTGAGTGTGCGACCTCCCCGACTCGGTGAATAAATTCGGTTGCCGTGCCTTCAGAGAAGTCCCGAAAGACACGGTGATGCGAAGATTAAGACACTTATTAAAAAAATTGTACACAATTAAAAATGCTATTTTTCGCGACACGTCTAACCTGAGGTTTGGAGACTATCAACGCTTAAAGACACGGCCTTTAGAGACTTTGTATTCAGAACCTGACCAATCAGGCAAGTTTTTTGCAAGTACCCTTCAAGCACAAAGCATGATAAAAATGCACAAATTCAGGGTTACAAATTTATTATTAAGTTGTATACAATCAAGTCATCGCAGAGACGCCAAGTCTGGCCAGTCGACTGTTAACACCCACAATAAGGAAGACTGTAGTGAGCGCTGACTACCCAC
Source organism: Pseudomonas sp. HY2-MNA-CIBAN-0224 (assembly GCF_040310285.1). Taxonomy (NCBI): domain Bacteria; kingdom Pseudomonadati; phylum Pseudomonadota; class Gammaproteobacteria; order Pseudomonadales; family Pseudomonadaceae; genus Pseudomonas; species Pseudomonas sp. HY2-MNA-CIBAN-0224. The sequence continues at coordinate 30,733 of NZ_JBEOPQ010000025.1, forward strand.
GCGACCTGATTGGTTACGGTCCAAACCCTCCTCATCCGCACTGGCCGGACAACGCCCGTATCGCCCTGTCTTTTGTGCTCAATTACGAAGAAGGCGGCGAACGCAGCCTTCTGCATGGCGACAAAGAATCGGAAGCTTTCCTCTCGGAGATGGTCTCGGCGCAGCCGCTGCAAGGCGAGCGCAACCTGTGCATGGAGTCCTTGTACGAATACGGTAGCCGCGCAGGCGTGTGGCGGGTGCTCAAGTTGTTCAAGGAATTCGACATTCCGCTCACGGTTTTTGCCGTGGCCATGGCCGCGCAGCGTCACCCCGATGTGATCCGCCATATGGTTGCCGCCGGCCACGAGATTTGCAGCCACGGCTATCGCTGGATCGACTACCAGTACATGGATGAAGCGCTGGAGCGCGAGCACATGCTCGAAGCGATCCGCATCCTCACCGAAATCAGCGGCGAACGCCCGCTGGGCTGGTACACCGGCCGCACCGGCCCGAACACCCGTCGGCTGGTCATGGAAGAAGGCGGCTTCTTGTATGACAGCGACACCTACGACGACGACCTGCCCTACTGGGAACCCAACAACCCGACCGGCAAAGCGCACCTGGTGATCCCGTACACACTGGACACCAATGACATGCGCTTTACTCAGGCGCAGGGTTTTAACACCGGCGAGCAATTCTTCCAGTACCTCAAGGATGCTTTCGATGTGCTGTACGCCGAAGGCGCAGAGTCGCCGAAAATGCTTTCAATCGGCCTGCATTGCCGCCTCATTGGCCGCCCTGCGCGTCTCGCCGCCCTCAAACGCTTCATCGAGTACGCCAAAGGCCACGAACAGGTCTGGTTTACCCGCCGCGTCGACATTGCCCGGCACTGGCACGCCACCCACCCTTTTGTTGCCGAGACCGACCGATGAGCGCCTTCAAGACCCTCAAACCGTCCACCCTGAGCCGCGATGAGTTCGTCACGGCCTTTGCCGACATTTACGAGCACTCACCCTGGGTGGCCGAAAAGGCATACGACCTGGGCCTGGACGCCAGCATTGATCAGATCGACACCCTGCACCAGCGCATGAGCGACCTGTTATTGAGCGCCGAGCACGACCGCCAACTGGCACTGATCAACGCTCACCCGGACCTGGCCGGCAAAGCTGCCGTCCAGGGCCAACTGACCGAAGCCAGCACTAATGAACAAGCCGGCGCCGGTATTCACCAATGCACGGAAGAAGAGTTTCAGCGCTTCACCGAGCTGAACGAAGCCTACAAAGCCAAGTTCAAGTTTCCCTTCATCATGGCGGTAAAAGGCAGCGACCGGCACCAGATCCTCGCCGCGTTCGAAACTCGCATCCACAACCCGGCAGACGTCGAGTTCAAATGCGCGTTGGCAGAAATCAACAAAATAGCCCTGTTCCGATTACGCCAGCTCTAAGCCGAGCCGGCAGGTGCCGGTGACGTATCTCCAGCCACTTATTTAAAGGCAGACCAGAAGAATGAAAGCTTACGCCGTACCGTTCGAGAAGTTCGTCAACCTGGCCGACGCCCGTCTTGGCACCAAAATTGTTTCGGTGACCGATGACTGGTTCGCAGACGCCAACCGCCTGTTCCAGCCGACCCCGGCCGTGTGGAAGGAGGGCGTTTTCGATGACAACGGCAAGTGGATGGACGGCTGGGAGTCCCGCCGCAAGCGCTTTGAAGGCTATGACAGTGCCGTCATCCGCCTCGGCGTTCCGGGCTCTATCAAGGGCGTCGACATCGACACTTCATTCTTCACCGGTAACTTCCCGCCATCGGCCTCCCTCGAAGCCTGCTTTTTGGCTGAAGGCGAGCCGACTGAAAACACCCAATGGGTTGAAGTGCTGTCGGCGGTCGAGCTGCAAGGCAACAGCCACCACTACCACGAGATCACTAACGAGCAGGCGTTCAGCCACCTGCGTTTCAACATCTACCCGGACGGCGGCGTAGCGCGTCTGCGTGTGTATGGCGTGCCATTCCGTGACTGGTCTGCGCTGGGTGACAACGAACAGGTCGACCTGGCCGCCGCCCTGAATGGTGGCCGCGCCCTCGCCTGCTCCGACGAACACTTCGGCCGCATGAGCAACATTCTTAACCCGGGCCGTGGCATCAACATGGGCGATGGCTGGGAAACCGCACGTCGCCGTACCCCTGGCAATGACTGGGTCATCGTCGCACTGGGTCACGCCGGTGAAGTTGAAAAAATCATCGTCGACACCCTGCACTTCAAAGGCAACTACCCGGACAGCTGCTCGATCCAGGGCGCGTTCGTCAAAGGCGGTACCGACAGCCAGATCGAAACCCAGAGCCTGTTCTGGCGTGAATTGCTGCCGAGCCAAAAACTCGAAATGCACGCCGAGCACAGCTTCAGCGAGCAGATCAAAGCGCTGGGCCCGATCACCCACATCCGCCTCAACCTGTTCCCGGACGGCGGTGTAAGCCGCCTGCGTGTACTGGGCAAGGTCGCTAAATAAGGAAAACCCGATCGCGGGCAAGCCCGGCTCCCACAGGGAATGCATTTCAAATGTGGGAGCGGGCTTGCCCGCGATAGCAACACCACAAACACCACAGCAATCCAGATAAGAAGACCAACATGCGCACATTACAGATTGAACCGCTGACCAAAGAAGCCTTCGCCCCATTCGGTGACGTGATTGAAACCGATGGCAGCGACCACTTCATGATCAACAACGGTTCAACCATGCGCTTTCATCGTCTGGCCGAGGTCGAAACGGCTACGCCAGAGGACAAGGCGATCATCAGCATCTTCCGCGCCGAGGCGCAGGATATGCCGTTCACTGTGTGCATGCTGGAGCGCCATCCGCTGGGCAGCCAGGCGTTTATTCCGCTGCTCGGCAACCCCTTTCTGATCGTGGTCGCGCCCGTTGGCGATGCACCTGTATCAGGCTTGGTCCGCGCCTTTGTCAGTAATGGCAGGCAGGGCATTAATTACCATCGCGGCGTCTGGCACCACCCGGTGCTGACGATCGAAAAGCGGGATGACTTCCTGGTGGTTGATCGCAGTGGCTCAGGCAATAACTGCGATGAGCATTTCTTTAAAGAGGATGAGCGTTTGATCCTAGGGTCTGTTGACGTTTCATTGCGAGCCGCGTCGCTGGGTCAAATTTAGCCAGGCAAGGCGCAGGACGAAGGGAATGGTTGTTCCCTTCTCAAGTCCTGCAACGCAGCCTGGCTAAATTTGACACGCGACCCGAAGGGACGAAAGCCCACGTGGCGCAGGGCGGCGTTGCTCGAAGCTTATTGGGAACAACCAAACTACGCTTCTCGCGCCTTGCCCTGCACCACGTGGGCTTACGTCGCGGCCGCAATGAAACATCAACAGACCCTAGCCCCCCACCAATAAGAGAAGGTCTGCTCATTCACTCAAGAGTGACAGGCGAGAGGTAAAGACTGTGCAAGCACATCTGATGGAATGGCTGAATCTGGGCGTGCGCTGGATTCATATGATTACCGGTGTGGCCTGGATTGGCGCGTCGTTTTATTTTGTCTGGCTTGAGAACAACCTCAATCGAGCCAACCCCAAAGACGGCCTGTCTGGCGACTTATGGGCCATTCACGGGGGCGGTATCTACCACCTCGAAAAATACAAGTTGGCCCCACCGACCATGCCGGAGAACCTGCACTGGTTTAAATGGGAAGCCTACTTCACCTGGATGTCCGGCATCGCCCTGCTTTGCCTGGTGTTCTATTTCAACCCGGCGCTGTACCTGATCGCACCCGGCTCCAGCATGAGCGGCCCCGAAGCGGTTGCCATCGGTATTGGTTCGCTGATTGCCGGCTGGTTTGTCTACGATTTTCTGTGCGACTCTGCCTTGGGCAAACGCCCGGCACTCCTCGGTTTTATCCTCTTTTTGCTGCTGGTTGCCGCAGCGTTCGGCCTGAGCAAAGTGTTCAGCGGGCGCGGCGCGTATCTGCATGTCGGCGCCATTATCGGCACCATCATGGTCGGCAACGTGTTCCGCATCATCATGCCCGCCCAGCGTGCCCTGGTTGCAGCCATCAAAGAAGGCCGCACGCCCGATCCAACGCTGCCAGCCAAAGGCCTGCTGCGTTCGCGTCACAACAACTACTTCACCTTGCCGGTGCTGTTCATCATGATCAGCAACCACTTCCCGAGCACCTACGGCAGCCAATACAACTGGCTGATCCTGGCCGGGATTGCGGTACTCGCGGTGCTGGTACGCCATTACTTCAACACCCGCCACGACAGCCACAAATATGCCTGGACCTTACCGGTCGCGGCATTGGGCATGGTCTGCCTGGCGTATGTCACTGGCCCCAAACCTGCACCTGCAACGCCTGACGTGGCCAAGGTCATCAAATACCAACCGCTGCCAGAAACGGCTGTGGGCGGTGTTAAAGCAGCAGATGCCCCGCCAGCAGCAGCGCCCGCCCCTGCCGCTCCCGCCGCCCCGGTGGCCGGCGTTGACTTCGAAAAAGTCCACGCGGTGATCCAGGAACGCTGCACGGTTTGCCATTCTGCCTCCCCTACCAGCCCGCTGTTCAGCGTGGCTCCGGCCGGGGTGATGTTTGACACCGCGCAACAAATCCAACTGATGGCCCCGCGCATTCAAGCGCAAGCCGTCGCCACACCGATCATGCCGCTGGGCAACATCACTCAGATGACCCAGCAAGAACGCGACTTGGTCGGTGCCTGGGTCAACTCAGGAGCCCACATCAACTGACGCACACGGGTGGCCGCAAACCGTGGGCGGCCACCCACCACACCATTAGCTCACAACAATAAAAATGACCGAGGTGTTGCATGTCCGACTTAACCGAACCGCGCATACCCGCAGTAACCGCACCACCACCCATCCAGCGGCTACCGTTGTTGCAATTGATTCTGGTCGGTCTGCAGCACGTTCTGCTGATGTACGGGGGTGCTGTCGCCGTCCCCCTGATCATCGGCCAGGCAGCCGGTCTGAGTCGTGAAGAAATCGCCTTTCTGATCAACGCCGACCTGCTGGTGGCCGGCGTGGCAACCATCGTCCAGTCATGGGGCATCGGCCCCATGGGCATTCGCATGCCGGTGATGATGGGCGCCAGTTTTGCCGCCGTTGGCAGCATGGTGGCGATGGCCGGGATGCCGGGCATCGGCATGACCGGTATTTTTGGTGCAACCATTGCCGCCGGTTTCTTCGGGATGATCATTGCGCCGTTCATGTCCAAGGTGGTGCGCTTCTTCCCGCCGTTGGTCACCGGCACCGTGATTACCTCCATTGGCCTGTCACTGTTCCCGGTCGCCGTCAATTGGGCGGGCGGCGGCAGTACAGCAGCGCAATTCGGCTCACCGATTTACCTGTTTATTGCGGCGCTGGTGCTGGGCACCATTTTGCTCATCAATCGCTTTATGCGCGGTTTCTGGGTCAACGTTTCGGTACTGATCGGCATGGCACTGGGCTATGCCCTGTGTGGTGCCATCGGCATGGTCAACTTGCAAGGCATCGGCCTGGCGCCGTGGTTCCAGATCGTCACGCCGCTGCACTTCGGCATGCCTGAGTTCCATCTGGCACCGATCCTGTCGATGTGTCTGGTGGTGGTGATCATTTTTGTCGAGTCCACCGGGATGTTTCTGGCGCTGGGCAAGATCACCGACCAGGAAGTCACCCCACGCATGCTCCGTCGCGGCTTGCTGTGCGACGCCGGGGCTTCGTTTCTGGCGGGCTTTTTCAACACCTTCACCCACTCTTCATTCGCCCAGAACATCGGTCTGGTGCAAATGACCGGCGTGCGTTGCCGCTCGGTGACGATCATGGCCGGGATCTTCCTGATCACCCTCAGCCTGTTGCCTAAAGCCGCGTTCCTGGTGGCCTCGATTCCGCCTGCGGTACTGGGCGGCGCCGCCATTGCGATGTTCGGCATGGTTGCCGCCACGGGGATCAAAATCCTCCAGGAGGCCGACATTGCCGACCGCCGCAATCAACTGCTGGTGGCCGTCAGCATCGGCATGGGCCTGATCCCGGTGGTGCGCCCCGAGTTCTTCGCACACTTGCCACTCTGGATGGGCCCGATCACCCACAGCGGCATCGCCATGGCGGCAGTCAGCGCCGTGTCCCTGAACCTGCTGTTCAACGTACTGGGCGGCGCCGAGCGTGCAGCCATGAGCGGTCACGTGCATCAGCATTGATACGCGATGGATGAGTGTTTGTGTGGGAGCGGGCTTGCTCGCGATGAAATCGCTACGGTTTACCTGAAAAACCGCAGCGCCTGAATCGCGAGCAAGCCCGCTCCCACCCACCTGCCAATCTCTGGCACACACAATAATAAAAAAGGAAGCATCCCATGCACTGCAAACACTGGGGCGTCACGCTCGCGGGTGGGCTTTTGGCTGCAGGTCAGGCCATGGCCGGTGATCTGTTCTTGTGGCAAACCAACAGCCTCACCTACCTGTACGGCAAGAACTTCGCGATCAACCCGTCGATTCAGCAAACGATCACCTTTGAACACGCCAACAAATGGAAGTACGGCGACAACTTCCTGTTTGTCGACCGCATTTTCTACAACGGTAAAGCCGACCCCAACAAAGGCCCGCACACCTATTACGGCGAGTTCAGTCCACGGCTGTCGTTCGGCAAGATCTTCGACCACAAACTCGAGTACGGCCCCATCAAAGACGTGCTCCTGGCCATGACCTACGAATACGGCGAAGGCGACAGCGAGGCCTATCTCATTGGCCCGGGCTTTGACCTGGCGGTGCCCGGCTTTAACTACTTCACCCTCAACTTCTATCGCCGCCACACCGAAGGCCCACGCCCTGGCACGGGGGTTTGGCAAATCACACCGTCTTTCTCCTACACCATTCCCGTGGGCCGCTCCAACGTGCTGATCGATGGCTATATGGACTGGGTGGTCGATAACGACCAGAACTCACGCGGCACGTACCACGCCAACCTGCACTTCAACCCGCAGGTCAAATATGACCTGGGCAAAGCCCTCAACCTGGGCGAAAAGCAGCTGTATGTCGGCTTTGAATACAGCTACTGGAAAAACAAGTACGGCATCGAAAGCAGCAGCCGTCTGGACACCAACCAAAACACGGCCAGCGCCCTGATCAAAGTCCACTTTTAAGCCTTGCTGCGCCCGTGCAACAACAGCGCGCTTGAGTACCGACGCCAGAGTCAGTACTCTGCGCGGCCGCTCAAAGACGGGCGCTGTTTTAAAGCTGACTCTGAAGCCAACTTTATCGTTCAACCCAAGTATTTACGGCCTGCATTAGTCTCCCGCCACTCAACTGTTCACGGACAGCCGAGCGATGACTCTTTGCCGTAAAACAGGGTGTTCAAACGCCTTTAAGTTGACCGTAAAGACAAGTTTTAAAACAAAAGAACCAAGGTGCCGCACAGAGCGCCGAGTTCTACTCATGCAGCATTGATTAATTTTTGGAGCAACCGAATGAAGCGCATTCTGACCGGCCTGGTGCTTGCGGGGAGCCTGCTGGACGGTACAACGGCAGCCGCAGAAGACTTGCTGCAGTGGCAAACCAACAGCTTGACGTACTTGTATGGCAAGGACTTCCAGGTCAATCCCAAGATCCAGCAGACCTTGACTTTCGAGCACGCTGACAGCTGGAAATACGGTGATAACTTTCTGTTCGTCGACCGTATTTTTTACAACGGCAAAGAAGACAGTAACTTCGGCACCAACACTTACTACGGCGAGTTCACGCCGCGCTTGTCGTTCGGCAAGATCTTCGACCAGAAGTTTGAGTTTGGCCCCATCAAAGACGTGTTACTGGCCCTCACCTACGAGTTTGGCGAAGGCGATTCAGACTCCTACTTGATCGGCCCGGGTTTCGACCTGAATGTGCCCGGCTTCGACTTCTTCCAGTTGAACTTCTACAAACGCTACCCAGAGGGCAACCGCCCGGGCCGTGGCGTCTGGCAGATCACCCCGGTGTGGTCCTGGACCCAGCCCGTGGGCAACTCCGATGTGGTCATCGACGGCTACATGGACTGGGTGGTCGACAACGACCAGAACGCGCGCGGCACCTACCACGCCAACCTGCACTTCAACCCACAGATCAAATATGACTTGGGCAAGGCGTTGAACTGGAGCGCGAAGCAACTGTACGTCGGTATCGAATACGACTACTGGAAGAACAAGTACGGCATCGAAGACAGCGGTTCTTTCAAAACCAACCAGGACACCGCGAGCCTGTTGGTCAAGTACCACTTCTGATGCACCCGCTTCAGCCACTGCGTTCGCGTGGCTGAAGCCCTCCTCCCTGAGCAACACCCTCTCCTCATTGGCCACCTTTATTTGACATACGCCGCGCATGCGTATATTTCTGCATACGCCATGTATGTCAAAACACCTTTCTTACCTGCAACGTCACGGAGCTTGTATGGCCAACCCCTATCGCGAGATTTTCAGCGCCCCCGGCAGCAAAGCGTTTTGCGCCGCAGGCCTGATCGCCCGAATGCCCATATCCATGGCAGGTATCGGCATCATCACCATGCTTTCGCAGTTGCACGGCTCGTATTGGCTGGCGGGCGCTGTGGCGGCCACCTTTGCACTGGCCATGGCCCTGCTGGCACCACAAATTTCTCGCGCGGTTGATCGTTACGGGCAACGCCGGATCTTGCCGGGCGTGGCGGCGGTTGGCGTGTGCGCCATGCTTGCGTTGCTGCTGTGCAGCTACCTGAACGCGCCCGACTGGACGCTGTTTGTCTGCGCCGCCCTGGCCGGGTGCATGCCCAGCATGCCGGCCATGGTCCGCGCGCGCTGGAGTGAGCTGTATCGCGGCTCGCCCAAGCTGCACACGGCGTTCTCGTTTGAATCGGTGCTGGACGAAGTCTGCTTTATCATCGGCCCGCCCATTTCCGTGGGCCTGAGCGTGGCCCTGTTCCCCCAGGCCGGGCCACTGGCGGCCGCGATCCTGTTGGCAGTGGGCGTAACGGCCTTTGTCATGCAACACAAAACCGAGCCGCCCGTGCACCCGCGAACCCTGGAGAATGACGTCACAGTCTTGCGTCATGGCGCGGTTCTGGTGCTGATGATGGCCTTGATCGGCCTGGGCACCATTGTCGGCACCGTGGATGTGGTCAGCGTGGCCTTTGCCCAACAACAGGGTGAACCGGCGGCCGCGAGTATCGTCCTGTCGGTGTATGCGCTGGGTTCATGCCTGGCCGGGCTGGTGTTTGGCAGCCTCAAATTGAACATGCCCTTGCCCCGGCTGTTCCTGCTGGGCGCGTTGGCCACGGCAATCACCATGGTGCCGCTGATGTGGGCCAACAGCATCATCACCCTGGCCGCGGCCATGTTTGTCGCCGGCCTGTTCTTCGCCCCCACCCTGATTACCGCCATGGCGCTGGTCGAAAACATCGTCGCCCCGGCCAAGCTGACCGAAGGCCTGACCTGGATGATTACCGGCCTGGGCATGGGCGTTGCCCTCGGCGCGGTGGTCGGTGGCTGGGTGATCGATGCTTACGGGGCACCGGCAGGCTTCAGGGTGTCGTTGATCGCAGGTTTGGGCATGTTGCTGTTTGCCATCGCGGGCTACCGGCTGCTGCAAAACAGCACCTCGCAGCCCGGTAATGCGTTGGCCTGACGACTGGCGTACGACCACCTGCAAGCAGCTGTCTTGAGACGTTTGCAATCACGGTGCTACCATGCCCAACCGCCAAAACAGGCAAGGAAATACCGGGTTTATGAGTAGCATCCGCGAGCGCAACAAAGAACTGATTTTGCGAGCCGCCAGCGAGGAATTCGCCGACAAAGGGTTTGCCGCCAGCAAAACCAGCGACATCGCGGCCAAGGCGGGGGTGCCCAAGCCCAACGTCTATTACTACTTCAAATCCAAGGAAAACCTGTACCGCGAAGTGCTCGAAAGCATCATCGAGCCGATCCTGCGTGTATCTACGCCGTTCAACGCCGATGGCGAGCCGAACGAGGTGTTAAGCAACTACATCCGTTCCAAAATCCTGATTTCCCGCGAACTGCCGTTTGCCTCGAAAGTGTTCGCCAGCGAAATCATGCACGGCGCCCCGCACCTCAGTGAAAAACAGGTCGAACTGCTTAACGACCAGGCCAAACACAACATCGCCTGCATCCAGACCTGGATCGACCGCGGCCTGATCGCTCCGATTGACCCGCACCACCTGATGTTCAGCATCTGGGCCGCGACCCAGACCTACGCCGACTTCGACTGGCAAATCTCCGCCATCACCGGCAAAGCCAAGCTCGACGACAGCGACTACGAAGCTGCAACCCAGACCATTATTCGGCTGGTGCTTAAAGGCTGTGCGCCGGATTAAAGGCTACCTAAGCTCAAGGGTTCGATGCTTTTGAATTAAGCATCGATGCCTAGGACGAGTCTTTACCATTTTATACGTAACTTCTTCATAGTCATTTCATGGGGAGGGTCTGTTTAACTTTTATTACCGAATCTATCTGCCACATCAAATGCACCGCTAAGGCGACATATCCTAAAGCGGCACATAAAAAAAGAATGGAACTCCTCTCAAGAAAACTTGCCCACACAGCTGTACAACCAAAACAGAATAAAACAACAATTGCCAACAAGACCACAATGACCCATTTAATAAATTGGATTACTTGGATAAACCTGACCAAATATACAGCCAGACTGTAGATCAGAAGAATGAGCAGAAATGCCGTAGCCGAAGCACTCAACAGAAATATCGCCACAGGACCATCTCCAGAACCTTCTTCGCTCTGCCCATGAAAATAAAATGCCAACCAAGGAATCAATGAGACACTACAGAACAACATTACAAAACTTACAAATGTTTTATCCAACGAAAAACCATTAGTCGCTGACATAGCCACCCCCACATAACAAATCACGCCAACCAATTACCTTTGAATATTAATTGGAAGTTCTCCTTCTATGATAATTTCATAAGGTATTCCTTTTATAATCCTGTCTAGCTGTCGACCTCCAGCAGTGGCTTTCTCACCAATCTCAGAGCGGTGGGTACTTGCATTAAAATCATAGGTATCATGATATGCTCGCGCAACACCATCAAACGTTATTTGACCACCGCCCGTTTTATGCAGAGTACCTTCAATTTTTAGTGTGATATGCCCTAGCCATGCCCAAGTTATATGAGAATCCAATCCAGTGTTATACACAACCCTCTGCAACGAAACAGGCGAAGTACCCACTATTGCTGCGGCGAATAAGCTTTCTAGAGCTGGAATTTTTGTGCTCGATAATTTCAGCCCTAGCCGATTCAGGTTCGTGGTGACTGCAGCACCACCTCCTGTCATATAGTGCGACCACGCAGCAAATGGCGTAAGAACACCTCCAGACAATTCACGAGCATCTGAAATTTTCTTTCTGTACCCCCACCCCGACAATGCTTGAGATATTGCTTGCGCGGCTAAAGCATGAGGGTTTGAATTCATATATTTATCTGCAAGTGAGACTTTCAACATATCTACTTGCAAGTCCCATGTAGGAGCGTAACGCCACCCAATCTCTGTTTGCCTTACCACCTCCTCCATATGCATTATAATCATTTCCCTCCAATAACCTTGCGCGTAGTGTTGCAATCTACGTGGATGCAGAGCAACCAAAACAGCCGCAGGACTCTGCATTGGCGGAGCCCCTCCCGTATTAAACGAAGAAAACGCCGAAGATACAGCCCTAACATTCAATGCAGGCAAAGTAATACCGTTACTCATAACACCCTCCCGGGATGAAAAATCAATTAATCATTTGCACAATGCAAATTAAATTCAGATAATCATCCCGAGCAATACTTAGCAATGCGAGATAACCTACCAAGCCGTAGGAAACTTCTGATTTTAAAAAACCCGGATCAACAATAAAAAGCTATCAAAAAAATCACACAATACAAAAACATGATTTTTCCCACAAAAACATGAAACAAACTCTTGACTCCTAAAGCTTTATTACTCGCACCAACACACTAAGCTTATATTTTTCCCAAGCAGACCAATTTAGTCTGGCAAACTTCTGACCTGGCTTTAGACCCAAGAATCTGACGTCAAACTACGCTGACCTCACGCAGGCTTTCTGCAGGGGATGCTAAATTACGCGACACATGCAGATATTCATGATCGTGACGTGCTCTGTGAGAAATATTCGTGTCAGCACAAACCGAGTCATAGAAAGACTTAAAGCGAAAAGTTCAAGAGAATTCGATTATATGCATTTTCAAGTTGATGACTCTTCGTAAACAATGAAGGATCGATTGGGATCAGGTCGATTATCGGGGACCTACCAGGACTCCATCCGCAACTCTTTCCCACACTCATCGCACATAAAAACGTAGGAGCAGGCTTGCTCGCGAAAGAATCCCCCCTCGACCCAAGGGAGACCGGTTAATCTCCATCGCAAGCAACCCCGCTCAAACGTGATTAAGCCACCACTCCCGCATCCGCGCGCAGCCCTTGTCCTTCTATTGCACTGATGGCGCATTGCTCATCAATGTCTGAGGTATCGCCGCTGATACCGATCGCTCCCATTACCTTGCCCTGAGCATCGCGGATCAAGACGCCACCCGGCACCGGCACGATATCGCCTTGGCCCATGCCATTGAGCGCCGCGAAAAACGTCGGGCGCTGTTGCGCATCCAACGCCAATGCACGCGATCCCTTGCCCAGGGCAATCGCCCCCCAGGCCTTGCCAATCGCAATGTTGGGGCGCAACAGGCTGGCGCCGTCTTCACGCTGCAACGCCAGCAAATACCCACCCGAATCGAGTACCGCGACCGTCAGCGGGGATGCGTTGATGCTGCGACCCGCGTTCAAGGCTTGAGCCGCCAGGGTTAAAGCGACTTTCAAGGTTAAAGCACTCATGGTTGCCGTCCTTATTTTGTTATTGGAAGCCTTGCCCCGCCTGCTTCAGGCAGAACCAATGAGAGCAATAGAACACAAAAATACGTTTATTTGTATACAGTTTTTCAGATAACAAATTCCAAAAAACCTAAAACCTCCTGAAATAGAGCCTCCTAACCGTCTTGCCATGGATTAAACAAAAGCCATTGACCTGCAGGCCGGACCATGAATAAACTCAGCCACCAGCCACTTGTATACAATTATAAAACGTAAGAGGCACAATCAAATGAGCAAAATGAGAGCAATCGAAGCCGCAGTTTTGGTGATGCGTCGCGAAGGCGTTGACACCGCCTTTGGTATTCCGGGCGCCGCCATCAACCCGCTGTATTCAGCCTTGCAAAAAGTGGGCGGCATCGATCACGTCCTCGCTCGTCACGTGGAAGGCGCCTCGCACATGGCCGAGGGCTACACCCGGACCAAGGCCGGCAACATCGGCGTGTGCATCGGCACCTCAGGCCCTGCGGGCACTGACATGGTGACCGGCCTTTACAGCGCCTCTGCCGATTCGATCCCGATTCTGTGCATCACCGGCCAAGCACCACGGGCGCGTCTGCATAAAGAAGACTTCCAGGCCGTGGACATCACCAGCATCGTCAAGCCGGTGACCAAGTGGGCAACCACCGTGCTCGAGCCGGGCCAGGTGCCTTACGCCTTCCAGAAAGCCTTTTATGAAATGCGCTCCGGGCGCCCTGGGCCCGTGCTGATTGACCTGCCGTTTGATGTGCAAATGGCTGAAATCGAATTCGACATCGACGCCTACGAACCCCTGCCGCTGGCCAAGCCTTCGGCCACCCGGGTACAGGTCGAAAAAGCCTTGGCCATGCTCGACCAGGCCGAACGCCCGCTGCTGGTCAGCGGCGGTGGCGTGATCAACGCCGACGCCAGCGCGTTGCTGGTGGAGTTCGCCGAGTTGACCGGCATCCCGGTGATCCCGACCTTGATGGGCTGGGGCAGCATTGCCGACGATCACCCGCTGATGGTCGGTATGGTCGGCCTACAAACCTCGCACCGCTACGGCAACGCCACCCTGCTCAAATCCGACGTAGTGCTGGGCATCGGCAACCGCTGGGCCAACCGCCACACCGGTTCGGTCGAGGTGTACACCGAAGGCCGTAAATTCATCCACGTGGACATTGAGCCGACGCAAATCGGCCGCGTTTTCACCCCGGACCTGGGCATCGTTTCTGACGCAGGCGCAGCCCTCACTGTGTTCCTGGAAGTGGCCCGCGAATGGAAAGCCGCCGGCAAGCTGAAAAACCGCAGCGCCTGGCTGCAAGACTGCCAACAACGCAAAGCCACCCTGCACCGCAAGACTCACTTCGACTCCGTGCCGGTCAAGCCGCAACGCGTGTACGAAGAGATGAACCAAGTGTTCGGCAAAGACACCTGCTATGTCAGCACCATCGGTTTGTCGCAGATTGCCGGTGCGCAGTTCCTGCACGTTTACAAGCCACGCCACTGGATCAACTGCGGCCAGGCCGGGCCATTGGGCTGGACTATTCCGGCAGCGCTAGGCGTGGTCAAGGCCGACCCGAACCGCAACGTTGTAGCCCTGTCGGGTGACTATGACTTCCAGTTCATGATCGAAGAACTGGCCGTGGGCGCGCAATTCAACCTGCCGTATATCCACGTGGTGGTGAACAACTCCTACCTTGGCCTGATCCGTCAGGCACAGCGTGGATTCGAAATGGACTACTGCGTGCAGCTGTCTTTCGACAACCTTAATGCCCCAGAACTGAATGGCTACGGCGTCGACCACGTCGCCGTGGTCGAAGGCCTGGGCTGCAAAGCGCTGCGCGTATTCGAACCGGCTCAAATCCAGCCTGCACTGCGCAAGGCGCAAGACATGCTCAAAGAGTTCCGCGTACCGGTGGTCGTAGAGATTATTCTGGAGCGCGTGACCAACATCTCGATGGGCACCGAAATCAACGCCGTCAATGAATTTGAAGATCTGGCGCTGGTGGGTAACGATGCACCGACCGCCATTTCAATGCTCGATTAACCCCTAAGCCCTAGCCCTCTCCTGCGTGGAGAGGGAACAAAAAAGCAGGAGTTCACCATGCCGCGTTTTGCCGCCAACCTGTCCATGCTGTTCACCGAACAGGATTTCCTTGTCCGTTTCCAAGCGGCTGCCAACGCTGGTTTCCACGGCGTTGAATACCTGTTTCCGTACGACTACAGCGCTGAAGAAATCAAACATCACCTGGAAGCCAACAAACTGACCCAGGTGCTGTTCAACCTGCCCGCCGGCGATTGGGCCAAGGGCGAGCGCGGGATTGCCTGCCACCCTGACCGGGTCGAAGAATTCCACGCAGGCGTCGACAAGGCCATCGCCTACGCCAAAGTACTGGGCAACACGCAGATCAACTGCCTGGCCGGGATTCGCCCACAAGGCGTAGACGACGCCACCGTCGAAAGAACCTTCATCAGCAACCTCAAGTACGCCGCCGACAAACTGCAAGCGGTGGGCATCAAGCTGGTGATGGAAGCGATCAATACCCGCGACATTCCGGGCTTTTACCTCAACAACACCGCGCAGGCACTGGCTATTCAGGACAAGGTCGGCAGCGCCAACCTGTTCCTGCAATACGACATCTATCACATGCAAATCATGGAAGGCGACCTGGCGCGCACCATGCAAACGCACCTGGCGCACATCAACCACATCCAGCTGGCCGACAACCCCGGTCGCCATGAGCCGGGCACCGGCGAAATCAACTACCGCTTCCTGTTCGACCACCTCGACAGCATCGGCTATGAGGGCTGGGTGGGTTGCGAGTACAAGCCGCTGACCAGCACCGAAGCCGGGCTGGTGTGGCTCAAGACGCATAACGCGGTGTAAGAGTTGTTTATCCAATAAAAACAAGAGGATTTGTCATGGCTAAAATCGGATTTATCGGCACCGGGATCATGGGTTCGCCTATGGCCAGCAACCTGCAAAAGGCCGGGCACAGCCTGTTCTTGTCGACCCATCGCGGCGCAGCACCTAGCGATCTTCTGTCGGCTGGCGCCATCGCCCTGGCCAGCCCGAAAGAAGTCGCGCAGGAAGCCGAATTCATCATCATCATGGTGCCCGACACCCCGCAGGTCGACGAAGTCCTGTTCAGTGAAAACGGGATTGCCGCAGGCCTGAGCCCGAACAAAGTGGTGATCGACATGAGTTCGATCTCGCCCACAGCGACCAAAGCCTTCGCCGAAAAAATCAACGCCAAAGGCGTGCAATACCTCGACGCGCCGGTGTCTGGCGGTGAAGTCGGTGCCAAGGCCGGCACCCTGAGCATCATGGTCGGCGGCGACGAAAAAACCTTCGAACGCGCCCTGCCCCTGCTGCAAAACATGGGTAAAAACATCACCCTGGTCGGCGGTAATGGCGACGGCCAAACCGCCAAAGTGGCCAACCAGATCATCGTCGCCCTGAATATTCAGGCCGTGGCCGAAGCCCTGGTCTTTGCCGCCAAAAACGGCGCGGACCCGGCCAAGGTTCGCGAAGCCCTGATGGGCGGCTTCGCCTCTTCGAAAATCCTCGAAGTACACGGCGAGCGCATGATCAAAGGCACCTTCGATCCGGGGTTCCGCATCAGCCTGCACCAGAAAGACCTCAACCTGGCGCTGGCTGGCGCCCGCGAGCTGGGGATCAACCTGCCCAACACCGCCAGCGCCCAGCAAGTGTTCAGCACCTGCGCCGCTCTCGGTGGCGGCAACTGGGACCACTCGGCGCTGATCAAAGGCCTGGAACACATGGCCAACTTCTCCATTCGCGACAAATAACCTCTGCGGTCCACCCACCGTAGGAGCTGCCGCAGGCTGCGATCTTTAGTTTTTTAAAACGATCGCAGCCTGCTGCACTTTCTGCGGGGCATTCGTTCACCCTCAAGAAAGTTGATTGCGCCATGACTCATTGCCCCGACTGGGCCACGGCCCTGTGCAATGGTTTCAGCCAAGTCTTCCTGCAACGTCACCCACTCTGCGGCGTGTTGTGCCTGCTGGCCATTTTCGTCAGCGCTCCTGCGCTGCTCGGCGGGGCGTTGCTCGGTGCAGTCGCAGGCTTGCTGACGGCACAACGTCGCGGCTACGCCAAAACCGAACGTCAGGCCGGGCTCTACTGCTACAACGGTGTGTTGCTGGGGCTGCTGCTGAGCCATCAATTGCCGTGGTCAGCCATGCTGCCACTGTTGATCATCGCCAGCGCCGGGATCAGCAGCATGGTGGTGCATCAATGGCTCAAACGTGCCACTCACCCCCATAGTGTGATGATTTACACCGCCCCTTTTGTCGCCATCGGCTGGGTACTGCTCACCCTGCAAGGAACACCGGAGTACAGCGTTGAGCCATATGCCCTCAACGCCTGGACGCTGCTGCAAGCCCTGTTCAAAGGGATCAGCCAAGTCATGCTGCTAAATCACCCGGTCGCCGGGCTGCTGATTGTTATCGGCTTGTGCCTGAGCCACTGGCGGGCGGCCCTGTGGGCGCTGACCGGCTCACTCGCCGGGCTGCTATGGAGCCTCTACCAACAAGACACCGGGGCCGCACTCAACGGGCTGGCTGGCTACAACCCGGCGCTGGCAGCATTGGCCTTGAGCCAGCAAGGGGGGCGAATCTGCAAGCCGTTGCTGGGCATCGTCGTGACCTTGGCCCTGGCGCCAGGCTTCAGTGCGCTGGGGCTGCCTCTTTTAACCGCGCCCTTTGTGCTCAGTTGCTGGGTTATCGGTGGCGGTGTTCGTCTGTTAAGCCGCAAGTCCGCTGACAGTGAAGCGCAAAGCAGGTTGCGCATCGAACGTTAATACCCGAATCTTCTGGGTTTTGGGTATCGAGCGATCTACATGAATAATCAGGATTGGCGTCAGCGCCTGTACGTGATGGTGTTTCAGTCTGACACCCCCGCCGGGCGCCGTTTCGATACCACCCTGCTGCTGATCATCATGGCGAGCCTGGTGGTGGTCATCCTCGACAGCATCAACAGCATTCACCTGCAATACGGCGACCTGCTGGCCTATATCGAATGGGGCTTCACCTTTGTGTTTGCCATCGAATACGGCCTGCGCCTGTACTGCTCACCCAAACCCCTGCGCTACGCGTTCAGCTTCTATGGGCTGGTGGACTTGCTCGCCATCGTGCCGGGGATCCTGGCGATTTATTACAGCGATGCGCAGTACCTGTTGATTATTCGCGTCATCCGCATGCTGCGGATCTTCCGGATCCTCAAACTGTTGCCCTACTTGAGTCAGGCCAATTACCTGCTCTCGGCCTTGCGCGGCAGCAAACAGAAAATCATCGTGTTCCTGGTCGGGGTTTCTACCCTGGTCACCGTGTTCGGCACCTTGATGTACGTGGTAGAAGGCCCGGATCACGGTTTTACCAGCATTCCGGTCAGCATCTATTGGGCCATCGTGACCCTGACCACCGTCGGCTATGGCGACATCGTCCCGCAGACCATTCCCGGGCAAGTGATCTCGGCCATGGTGATGATCACCGGCTACTCAATCATCGCTGTGCCCACCGGTATTTTTACCGCCGAACTGGCCAACGCCATGCGCGGTGAACAGCTGGAGCACACCTGCACCACCTGCAAAAAAGCCCAGCACGAGGCCTCGGCGTCTTTTTGTTCCCGGTGTGGTAATGCGCTGTTCGTCAAAAACGTATAAACAAAGTGCTTTTTAATCTTTTAAGGACTATGCGCCACCCGCTATAGTCGCTGGCATATTGCCTCTTTTGCTCCCTATAACAAGGAATACGCAGTGAAAAAACTCTTTAGCGCCTCCTTATTGGTCGCAGGCCTTGCACTCAGCAGCCTGGCCCACGCCGACAACAAACCGATACTCAACGTGTCTTACGACGTGATGCGCGACTTCTACAAAGACTACAACCCTGCGTTCCAAAAGCACTGGGAAAAAGAGAAGAACGAAAAGCAGCCTGTGCAGATGTCCTTCGGCGGTTCCAGCAAACAAGCACGTGCAGTGATCGACGGCCTGCAGGCTGACGTGATCACCATGAACATGGCCACTGACATCAACGCCCTCGCTGACAACGGCAAACTGGTCCCGGAAAACTGGGTCACCCGCCTGCCGGACAACAGCGCACCGTTCACCTCCGCCACCGTATTTATCGTGCGTAAAGGCAACCCGAAAGGCCTGAACGACTGGCCTGACCTGCTCAAGGACGGCGTACAAGTGATCGTGCCCAACCCGAAAACTTCGGGTAACGGCCGCTACACCTTCCTCTCGGCCTGGGGCTATGCGCAAAAACACGGCGCCGATGAAGAAAAAGCCAAAGAGTTTGTCGGCAAACTGTTCAAGCAAGCGCCTGTGCTGGACACCGGCGGCCGTGCTGCCACCACCACGTTCATGACCAACCAGATCGGCGACGTGCTGGTGACTTTCGAAAACGAAGCAGAAATGATTGCCCGCGAGTTTGGTCGTGACCAGTTCGAAGTGATCTACCCAAGCGTTTCTGCCGAAGCAGAGCCGCCAGTGACCGTGGTCGATAAAGTCGTGGATAAAAAAGGCACCCGCGCCGTGGCCGAGGAATACCTCAAGTACCTGTGGTCGCCAGAAGGCCAGGAAATTGCTGCCAAAAACTACCTGCGCCCACGCGACCAGGCGATCCTGACCAAGTACAACGACCGCTTCCCGAAAGTCGACTTCCTGTCGGTTGAGAAAACCTTTGGCGACTGGCGTGAAGTGCAGAAAAAATACTTCAGCGATGGCGGCGTCTTCGATCAGATCTACAGCGGCCAATAACCCCACGCCCGCGTAGAAGCGAGCTTGCCTCGCGATCTTTTGACGTTCTGAAAGCTCGCGAAGCAAGCCCGCCCTCACCACCTGTACAAAAACACAGTAAAAACGCTTGATCTCCAGCCAATGACTGCCCATGCTGCACCTCTTCTGCGATGCATGAATGAGTGGAGCTATGCGGCTGTTTCTGTGTGAAAAACCTTCCCAGGCCAAAGATATTGCGGCCGTGCTCGGCGCCAGCCGACGCGGTGATGGCTGCTGGGTGGGCCCCACTGCAACCGTCACCTGGTGTATTGGCCACCTGCTCGAAACCGCCCCGCCAGACGCCTACGACGAGCGCTACAAGCGCTGGGTGCTGGCCGACCTGCCGATCATCCCCGACAAATGGAAGATGCGGGTCAAGCCCAAAACCGCCAGCCAGTTCAAAGCCGTCAAACGCCTGCTGGGTGAGGCCAGTGAACTGGTGATTGCCACCGACGCCGACCGCGAAGGTGAAATGATCGCCCGCGAACTGGTCGAGCATTGCCGCTATCGCGGGCCTATCCAGCGCCTGTGGTTATCCGCACTGGACGACGCCTCCATTCGCAAAGCCCTGGCGGCACTCAAGCCCGGCGCCGAAACCTTTAACCTCTACCACTCTGCGCTGGGCCGCTCGCGGGCCGACTGGCTGATCGGCATGAACATGAGCCGCCTGTTCACCCTGCTCGGGCGCAAGTCCGGCTATCAGGGGGTGTTGCCGGTCGGTCGGGTGCAAACCCCGACCCTGCGCCTGGTGGTCGACCGTGATCGCAGCATCAGCGACTTTGTGCCGGTGGCGTACTGGGCGATCGATGTGCAACTCAGGCACGACGAGCAACTGTTCACCGCGCAATGGCGGGCCGATCCCGACACCTGTGACGATCAGGACCGCTGTCTCAATCAGGCCCACGCGCAACAGGCTGCTGCCGCCATCAGCAACGCCCGCCACGCGCGGGTCAGCAAATTGCACACCGAGCGCATGCGCGAAGTCGCGCCGTTGCCCTTCGACCTTGGCACCCTGCAAGAAGTGTGTTCAAAAAAACTCGGCCTCGGCGCGCAAGAAACCCTCGACGTCGCCCAGGCGCTGTACGAAACCTACAAGGTCGTGACTTATCCCCGCAGCGATTGCGGCTACCTGCCGCTCAGCCAGCACAGCGAGGCGGCCTCCATACTGGCCGCCCTGCGCCAGGCCGACCCCAGCCTTGCGCCACTGGCCGGGCACCTCGACCCGCAACGCCGTTCACGGGCCTGGAATGACGCCAAGGTCAGCGCCCACCACGGCATCATCCCCACGGCAGCGGCGAAGAACCTCGAACGCCTGAGCGGCAAACACCGCGCTGTCTACACCTTGATTCGTGCCCGCTACCTGGCGCAGTTTCTGCCTAACCATGAATACGACCGCACCCAGGCTGATTTCGACTGCGCGAGCCAGCACTTGCGGGCCGTCGGCAAGCAAATCGTCGAACCCGGCTGGAAGCGCGCCCTGCCCGAAGCTTTGGCCCCGGCCAAAGGTCGCGAAGCCCCGGCCCCGCAACCCTTGCCGACCTTACGCGAAGGGCTTGATTGCGCGGTTGCCAACGTCAACCTCAAAGACCTGTGGACCCAACCGCCCAAGCCGTTTACCGAAGGTGACCTGATCAAGGCGATGAAAAACGTCGCCAAACTGGTCCAGGACCCGCGACTCAAGCAAAAGCTCAAAGACACCACCGGCATCGGCACCGAAGCCACCCGTGCCGGGATCATTCAAGGCTTGCTCGATCGCGGCTACCTGATCAAAAACGGCAAGGCGCTGGCCGCCACGCCTCCGGCCTTCAGCCTGATCGACGCGGTGCCCCGCGCCATCGCCGACCCCGGCACCACCGCCATTTGGGAACAGGCTTTGGACATGGTGCAAAGCGGCGAAATGTCCCTTGATATCTTCGTCGCCAAGCAGGCTGCCTGGATGAGCAAACACATCGAGCGCTGCAGCGGCATGAGCATGACCATCAGCGGCCCGGCCAGCCCGGCGGGCGTCACACCGCCCTGGAAGAAAAAACGCAAAAGCCCGGCCAGCAAGGCCAAGCCCAAGCCCAAGCCCAAGCGCATCACAAAAGCTAAAAGTGCCTGATGGGGGTCAAAGGCTCAGCGTGCCAGAGATACAGGTCACCGCAGCGCCACCGACCCAGATGTCCTCGCCGACCTGCTCGATGAACACCCGCCCGGCCCGCCCCAAGGCCGTGCCCTGGCTGGCCACATAACGTTGCGGCGCCAAGCCGTCAGCAATCAACCATTGCGCCAAGCCTGCGTTCAAACTGCCGGTGACCGGGTCTTCCTGCATCCCGTCGCCCGCCAAAAAGGCCCGCACTTCAAACTGCGCCTCAGCGCCATCACGCTCAGCCGACCAAGGCGCCACCACACCCAAGGCCAGACCGTGTAATTGCGAGTAGTCCGGCTTCAGCGCCAGCACCTGCTCGCGATCCGCCAGCAGCAGCGCCAACCAGCCCGGCCCGTTATCGACCCAGCGCGCTTGCTGCACAGCGTGCGGCTCAATGCCCAAGCCTTGGCACACACGCTGCAACAACGCCTCATCGACCGGCCCAGTACGCAACAGAGGCGGCGCGGTAAAGGCCAATTGCCCTGCGTTGCGGCGGATCCGGATCAGGCCTACCGCACACTCCTGAATGATCTCCTCACCACGCGGCTTGCCACCGGCTTCGAGCCAGGCGTGGCAACTGCCCAAAGTAGGGTGCCCGGCAAACGGCAACTCGCGCAGGGTAGTAAAAATCCGCAGCCGATAATCCGCCTCGGGGTTTTGTGGCTTCAGCACAAACGTGGTTTCACTGAGGTTGGTCCAGCGCGCAAAATCGGCCATTTGCTCATCGCTCAAACCGTCGGCATTCAACACCACCGCCACCGGATTGCCCTTGAGGGCCACCGTGCTAAATACATCAACTTGCTTGAAATCGAAGAGACTCATGGCGGGTTCCTTGTGTAGTGAATGGGCCATCCTACCGCTATGCAGGCGCGTTTTTTTCAAAAGATCGCAGCCTGCGGCAGCTCCTACAAAAGGTAGGTAATCCTAGGCGTTACTTGAACTGGCGGCTCAACCCCGGCGGTACGCCGCTGGTATCGGTTTCTTCCCAGGGCCCGTTCGGGCTGATCCCGCGGCTCCAGCCGTTGTCCCAGCGGTAGTAGGTGCGCTGGCGATAGAAGATGTTGCTCTGGTCATCCAGCACATACACGCCCAAGCGGGCGTCCCAGTGGCTCGGGCCGCCCGGTGGCGGGGCGAAGGTGGCCGAGGTGCGCGGCAACGGTTTGGGCGGCTGCGGGATGGGCATGTCCGGCAGCGGCTTGTCCGAGGGTTGCGGGATCGGACTGGGTGGCGTAGGCGGCGTGGATTCGTACGGTTGATGAACCGAGCAAGCACTCAGGCCGATGGCCAGGCTAAGCAGGGTGATTCGAGCAAATACGGCCATAACGGGGTCTCGTGCAAGTCCTAAGGACCTGTGGGAGCGGGCTTGCTCGCGATGCAAACGACGCGGTGTATCTGTTACACCTTGCCGATCTCATCGCGGGCAAGCCCGCTCCCACAGATTTGGCCCTGATGAATTTATTTATCCGGGCTGTCGATTGTCAGCTGTTGCAACGTCTGGGTGCTGTTGGGCAGCGGTTTGCCGCGCCCTACCCATTCGCCAGCGGTGGGCTGGCCTGCACGGGAGATGCGCGCAACCAGTTGGACTTCAGGAAAGTTGGACAGTTTCAACTGCGGCATCATTGCGTCGGCATCGCTCAGTTCCACGGTGATCGGCAGGTCCGCCACGGTCACGCGTTTGACCGCCAACGGGGCCGGCGGGCCCGACACGGCGCGAGCGAAGATGAACACGCTGTCGCCCGGCAACACACTGGCTTTGACAGCATCAGCCAAATCGACGCTGACTTTGATCGACGCCTGCGCCGCAGGCACGGGGGCGCTTTCAACCTTGCCGCCGCTGGCCAGCAATTGCCCGCGGGCGCGCTCGATGCCGCCCTCCAGCGCTTCGCGGGACGGGTCGCCTATAGGCAGTTCATTGAGCAGTCGCTGCCAGTAATTGATGGCCTCCTGATAACGCTGGCCCTCAAACGCCGCAATGCCAAGCAGGCCCAAGCTGGTGACTTCATTGGGGTCAGCCTTCAAGGCTTCGTCGGTCAGGGCCTGGGTCTTGTCGCTCCACTTTTTATCATCAGCAAAGTACTGCGCCTGCGCCCACTGGCCCAACAGCTCGGGCTGGCGCCCGGCCAGCGCCACGGCGCGCTCAAACACCTTGGCGGCCTCTGCCGAACGGTTTTGTGCCATGTAGGCACGCCCCAGGAAGTACCAGCTCTCAGCCGAGTCCGGCTGGGCAGCAGCGGCACGCTCAAGACGAGAGATCATTTGCTCTAGCGAT
This sequence comes from Pseudomonas sp. HY2-MNA-CIBAN-0224, assembly GCF_040310285.1. Taxonomy (NCBI): domain Bacteria; kingdom Pseudomonadati; phylum Pseudomonadota; class Gammaproteobacteria; order Pseudomonadales; family Pseudomonadaceae; genus Pseudomonas; species Pseudomonas sp. HY2-MNA-CIBAN-0224. The sequence continues at coordinate 54,746 of NZ_JBEOPQ010000025.1, forward strand.
TGCGGTGGCGTGGCGAACTCTTGGGTCAGTTCAACCTTGTCACTGGCACCAAAGTGCAGGTACAGGCCTACACCCAGCACCGGCACCATCAACGCCGCCAGTATCGGCACTACCTTGCCCAAGCTGGAACTGCGCCCCGGCGCCACGCCTTCGGTGTCTGCCAGAAGCTCACGCGCGGCTTCGTCGCGACCGCTTTGCAATTGTTGTTCGGTCAGCACGCCCTCTTCACGCTGGGCCTGCAATTGCGCCACGCGCTCTTGGTACAGCGCCACGTTGAGGGCGGTGCGATCTTCTTCACGCTGGGCACGACGACCACGCAGCACCGGGATCAGCAAAAAACTCAGGGCGATGAGTAGCAGCAAGCCTGCTGCAAGCCAGAAATCAATCATCTTGGTTTTTATCCAGCAAGGTAGCGAGGCGCTGACGCTCCTCGGCAGAAAGAGTGTCCGAAGCTTCGGCCCGCGCTGTACGACGGCGACGCCCCACAATCACCCCGATCACCACTACACCGCCCACCAACAAAGCCAGCGGGCCGAACCACAGCACCACGGTCTTGCTGGTCAACGCCGGTTTGTAGCGCACGAAGTCGCCGTAACGGTCGACCATAAAGTCGATGATCTGCTGGTTGTCCTTGCCCTCGCCCAGCATGCGGAAAATTTCGCGGCGCAGGTCGGTGGCAATCGGCGCGTTGGAGTCGGCAAGGTCCTGGTTCTGGCACTTGGGGCAGCGCAGTTCCTGGGTCAACTCGCGAAAACGCGCGCGCTCAGCGTCATTGGCAAATTCATAGGTGTCGATGGCCGCATGGGCGATACCGGTCAAGGCCAGCCCGCACACCACGGCTGCTAACCAGCGCTTCATGGCTTGGCCTCGTCAACCAGCGCCTGATACTTGCCGGCCAGTTGTTCGCGCCACACGCGCTCGTCGATCACGCCGACAAACTTGTGGCGGATGATGCCCTGGCTGTCGATCAGGAAGGTTTCCGGGGCGCCGTACACACCCAGGTTCAAGCCCAGCGAACCGGCTTCATCGTTGATGTCCAACTGGTACGGGTTGTGGAATTCCTTGAGCCACTTTTTCGCGTCTTCGTTAACGTCCTTGTAATTGACGCCATAGATCACCACGCCCTGCTCGGCCAGTTTGGTCAGCACCGGGTGCTCGACCTTGCACGAGATGCACCAGGTGGCCCAGACGTTAACCAGTGCCGGTTTGCCTTTGAGGTCGGCTTCGGTCAGGGTTTTTCCGCCCTCGACCGCTGGCAGACTGAACGCCGGGAACGGCTTGTCGATCAGGGTCGACGGCAGTTCGGTCGGGTCCAGATACAAGCCTTTGTACAGAAACCACGCCATGCCCAAAAACACCGCCAGCGGGGCCAGCATTAGCCAGCGTCTCATGCTGTTTCTCCTTTCATGCCCAGCGCGTCGCGCACGCGGGTTTTAACCTTGACTCGATAATGTCGGTCCAGCGCCGCCAGCAAACCGCCAAAGCCGGTGAGCAAACCGCCCAGCCAGATCCAGCGCACAAACGGTTTAACGTGGACCCGCACTGCCCAGGCGCCATCGCCCAGCGGTTCACCCAGCGCCACATACAGGTCGCGGGTAAAACCGGCGTCGATACCGGCCTCGGTCATCATCGAACTTTGTACCGTGTACAAACGTTTTTCCGGGTGCAGCACGCTCACTTGCTTGCCATTGCGCAGCACCCGCACGGTGCCTTTGTCCGAGGTGAAGTTCGGCCCTTCAAAATGTTGGGCGCCGTCAAAAATGAACTGATAACCGGCCAGCTCCATCGACTCGCCCGGCGCCAGGCGCAGATCGCGCTCGGCACTGTTTTGGCTCGACAGCACCACACCCAGCGCGCACACCGCGATACCCAAGTGCGCGATCTGCATGCCCCAATAACTGCGGGTCAGGCTGCGCAGGCCTTTGACCAGGCCCTTGTGACGGGTTTTGTCACCGATGTCGCGCACCCCGGCCAGCAACACCCAGGCCGCCAGCATAAAGGTCGCGATCACCGCCCAGTTGAAGTCGCCATAGGCCACACCGGCAATCACCGACAGCGCCGCGCTGCCCAGCAACACCGGGGTCAACATGCCCAGCAGCCATTTGACCGGGGTGTCTTTCCAGCGCACCAGCACACCCACCGCCATGACCACCATCAACAAGGCCATCAACGGGATAAACAGCGCATTGAAGTACGGCGGGCCGACCGACATTTTCGCCCCGCTCACCGCGTCAACAATCAGCGGGTACAAGGTGCCGAGCAGAATCATCGACGCGGCCACCACCAGAATCAGGTTGTTGCCCAGCAGCAGCGTCTCACGGGACCACAGGTTAAAACCGACATGGCTTTTGACCACGGGCGCACGCAGCGCAAACAACGTCAGCGAACCGCCCACCACAAACAGCAGGAAGATCAGGATAAACACACCGCGCTCCGGGTCGGCCGCAAACGCATGCACCGACGTCAGCACCCCGGAACGCACGAGGAAGGTCCCGAGCAAGCTCAACGAAAACGCGGCAATGGCCAGCAGCACGGTCCAGCTTTTGAACACGCCGCGTTTTTCGGTCACTGCCAACGAGTGAATCAGCGCCGTGCCGACCAGCCATGGCATGAAAGAGGCGTTTTCAACCGGGTCCCAGAACCACCAGCCGCCCCAGCCAAGCTCGTAATACGCCCACCACGAACCCAAGGTGATGCCAATCCCCAGAAAGGCCCACGCGACAATGGTCCACGGCCGCGACCAGCGCGCCCATGCGGCGTCCAGTCGACCACCGAGCAAGGCCGCAATGGCAAAGGCAAAGGCCACCGAGAAACCGACATACCCCATGTACAGCATCGGTGGGTGCACGATCAGACCGATGTCTTGCAGCAGCGGGTTAAGGTCGTTGCCATTGGCAGGCATTTGCGGCAGCAGGCGTGCGAACGGGTTGGAGGTGAGGATCAGAAACAGCAAAAAACCGACGCTGATCATGCCCATGATCGACAGCACGCGGGCCAGCATCACTTGCGGTAACTGGCGCGAGAACACCGACACGGCGAATGTCCAGCCGCTCAGAATCAGCGCCCAGAGCAACAGCGAGCCTTCGTGAGCGCCCCACACGGCGCTGAATTTGTAGTACCACGGCAAGGCGCTGTTGGAGTTGCTGGCCACGTAGCGGACCGAAAAATCGTCCGCCATAAAGGCGTAGGTGAGGCAACCGAAGGCAAACAGCATAAAAGCGAATTGCCCCCAGGCCGCAGGCTGGGCCAGGCCCATCCACAGTTTGTCACCGCGCCAGGCACCGAGCAGCGGGACGATGGCCTGCACGATGGCAAAGCACAGCGCCAGAATCATGGCCAGGTGGCCCAATTCAGGAATAAACAGTCCAGACATCATCACTTAACCTCGTTAGCCGGTGCCGGGGCGGATTGGCCGCTCTCCTTCAGCGCCTTGGTCACCTCGGGCGGCATGTACTTCTCGTCATGCTTGGCCAGCACTTCGTCGGCCACCACCACACCCTGGGCGTTGAGCTTGCCCAACGCAACGATGCCCTGCCCTTCGCGGAACAGGTCCGGCAAGATGCCACGGTATTGAATGGTCACGCCCTTGTTGAAGTCGGTGACCACAAATTCGACGTCCAGCGAGTCGCCAGAGCGTTTCAGCGAACCGTTTTCAACCATGCCGCCCGCGCGGATCCGCGTGTCCAATGGCGCTTCGCCATTGGCGATCTGGGTCGGCGTGTAGAACAGGTTAATGTTTTGCTGCAGCGCGCTCAGGGCCAGGGCAACGGCCGCGCCGATGCCCACCAGAATCGCCAAAATGATGATCAAACGTTTCTTGCGCTGCGGATTCACTTCGAATTCTCCCGGCGCAAACGACGCGCCTCTTGTTGCAGATAACGCCGACGCGCCGTCAGCGGCAGCGCCACGTTAAGCGCTAGCACCGCCAGGCAAATGCCATAGGCCGACCACACATACAGGCCATGCTGGCCCATGGCGACAAAGTCGCTGAAAGAAGCAAAACTCATCGCGTACCCTCCAGCGCTTTTAACACTTCAGCCTTGGCCCAACTGCTGCGCGCTTCGCGCTTGAGCACTTCGAGGCGCATGCGCAGCAACAGCACCGCGCCAAAAAAACAATAAAAACCCAGCACGGTGAGCAGCAACGGCAGCCACATTTCCACCGGCATCGCCGGTTTTTCAGTGAGGGTAAAGGTGGCGCCCTGGTGCAGGGTGTTCCACCACTCCACCGAGTATTTGATGATCGGGATGTTGATCACGCCCACAATCGCCAGCACCGCGCAGGCCTTGGCCGCGCTGTCGCGATTGGTAATGGCGTTGCCCAGGGCAATCAGGCCGAAGTACAGAAACAGCAGAATCAGCATCGAGGTCAGGCGCGCATCCCAGACCCACCACGAGCCCCACGTCGGTTTGCCCCAGATGGCCCCGGTCACCAGCGCCACGGCGGTCATCCACGCGCCGATGGGGGCGGCGCATTGCAGCGCGACGTCAGCGATTTTCATCTTCCAGACCAGCCCCACCACCCCGCACACCGCGAGCATTACGTAGCAGGACTGCGCCAGCATGGCGGCCGGAACATGGATGTAAATGATCCTGAAACTATTACCTTGCTGGTAGTCCGGTGGCGCAAAAGCCAGGCCCCAGATCACGCCGACGACCATCAGCAGCACGGCGGCAATGCTCAGCCAGGGCAGTAAACGTCCACTGATGGCATAGAACCATTTGGGTGAGCCGAGTTTGTGAAACCAAGTCCAGTTCATCACGCTGTTTCCATCACGGTGCTTTGACGCGGCCTGTGCACGGCCTCATCAACGCGCGGGTCTTTACTGGCCTGTGCAGGGCCAGACCTCATTATTTATTCGCCGACACTGATCTTCAGGCCGGCCGCTATTGCAAAAGGTGTAAGGGTGACGGCCAGCACGGTCAGGCTGGCAAGCCAGAGCAGATAACCGGTCGCAGGCATGCCTTGCAAAGCTGCTTGCAAAGCCCCGCTGCCCAAAATCAGCACCGGGATATACAAGGGCAAAATCAGCAACGCCAGCAGCAAGCCGCCGCGTTTAAGCCCCACGGTCAGCGCGGCACCTACCGCGCCGAGCAAGCTCAGCACCGGCGTACCGAGCAGCAACGACAACAACAGCACCGGCAAACAGGCCACCGGCAATCCCAGCATCAGCGCCAGCAACGGTGACAAAATCACCAGTGCCAGCCCGGAAAACGCCCAGTGTGCCAGCACCTTGGCCAACACCAGTAGCGCCAGAGGGTGCGGCGAAAGGACCCACTGTTCCAGTGAACCGTCTTCAAAATCACTGCGAAACAGCCCGTCCAGCGAGAGTAAAACCGCTAATAGCGCTGCCACCCAGAGCAGTCCGGGAGACAAGGTTTGCAACAATTGAGACTCAGGTCCAACCGCCAGCGGGAACATCGCGATCACTATCGCGAAGAACACCAGCGGGTTGGCCAACTCGGCAGGGCGGCGAAACAACAAGCGCGCTTCACGGGCCAACAACGATGCAAACACACTCATACGGCCCACTGCCCCAGATCAATGTCGCGATAACCGGCAGGTGTGCGGGTCAAGGTATGGTGCGTGGTCAACACCACCATGCCGCCCCGCTCACAGTGGCTGGCCAAGTGTTCTTCAAGGGCCGCAACGCCTTGTTTGTCGAGCGCGGTAAACGGCTCGTCGAGAATCCACAGCGCCGGGCTGTCCAGATGCAACCGGGCCAAAGCAACGCGCCGCTGCTGCCCGGCCGACAAGGTGTGGCACGGCACGTCCTCAAAACCCTGCAAACCCACGGCGGCCAATGCTGCCCAAATCGCCTCACGGCTCGCCGGGCGATGCAGGGCGCACAGCCAATGCAGGTTTTCTTCGGCGCTCAGCAAGTCTTTGATCCCGGCCGCATGGCCGATCCACAGCAGGTTACTGGCCAGTTCTGCACGCTGCTCGTTCAACCGTTGCCCGCTCAGCCGAATCTCGCCCTCGGTGGGCTGCATCAGGCCCGCCAACAAGCGCAGCAGGCTGGTCTTGCCGCTGCCGTTGGGGCCGCTGATCTGTAGCATGTCGCAGGGGCTGAGTCGCAATTCGAGATTTTCAAATAACAGGCGCCCGTCACGCTCACAGGTCAGCGATACGGTTTCTAAAAGAGGGCTGGTCACGTCGTTGAGGCCTTCACGGTTCAAGTCGGCCCGGGCGTGGCCGTTAAAGTGATGCAGGATAGATACATTTGCGGCCTGTTTAAGAGAGCTGGATCAAAGAATTGTGTTGTTTTTAGGCACCTTAAACGATGGGGCAGCATTATACATGCCATGTCCTACTCTAAAGAGGGCATATTCATAAGGTTGTAACAATGAAAAGCGACATGAATATTCCACCCATCCCACCTGCTGCGTCCAATCCCGTACGCCCCGGTGCAGCAGGCGGTGAAGTGCTCAAGTTGCTGCAACCGCTCGAGGGTTTGATCAGTCCGGGGCAAAGCGCCCAGGCGCAAGTGCTGTCACTTAAACAGGGCGATGCGGTGTTTCAGTTGCTGCTCAAGCTGACCCTGGACAGCGGTCGCCAAACCAACGTGCAGGTCAGCAGCAACCAGCCGCTGCCTCTGGGCACGCTGCTGTCGGTGACCCAACCTTCGCCCGCCAGCCTGGCGGTCAGCCTGCAACAAGCCCTGAGCAACAATGCCAGCGCCCTCACCCGCCTTGATCCGCAGCAACTGCCGGTGGGCACGTTAGTACAAGGCAAAGTGCTGAGCACCCAAGTGTTGGCGCAAGCCGCCGGGCAACCGGCCGTGTATCGCTCACTGGTGACCTTGCTTAACAGCGCCTTGAGCGGCAGCACCCTGACCGTCGACAGCCCGCGACCTTTGCGCGTCGACAGCTTGCTGACCGCGCAAGTGCAAGGCAGCCAGAGCCTGAGCTTCGTGCCCCTGAGCGGCCGGCAAGACCAACTGGCAATTACTCAGCAACTGGCCGCCCAGCAAAGCCGCCAGGGCTCGCTCGACGGCTTGTTGAATGCCTTGCAGAAACTTCCACCCAGCGACAGCATGCCCGACGCTTTGCGCGCCTCTATCGACAAGTTGTTGAGCGGTTTGCCTACACCACAACAACTGAGCAACCCCGCCACACTCAGTAACGCCCTGCTCAACAGCGGCGCGTTTCTCGAAGCCAAGCTGCTCGGTGGGCAGTTACAAAACCTCGCCCCCGACATGAAAGCCATCTTATTGCGACTGATTGCGCAAATGGTGCCCGGCGTGCCGGCCAACCCCACCTTCAACCCCGGTGTCGCCGCCAGCACCCAGGCGCAAGCCCTGCCGACGTTTGTGCGCAATGCGCTGGGCATGCTAGGGCAAGTCAGCGCCAAACCGCAGCCGGGCGGTTTTCCGCTGCCGCCGCGCCTGCTGCAACGGGGCGAAGGCGAAGACAGCCTGGAAAACCTGCTCAAGCTCGCCGCCGCCGCCATTTCGCGCCTGCAAAGCCATCAATTGTCTAGCCTGGAACAAAGCGGGCGCACCGCCGACGGTAGCCTGCTGACCACCTGGCAACTGGAAATACCCCTGCGCAACGCCCACGACATCGTGCCGTTGCAGGTCAAGTTCCAGCGTGAAGATCCACCCGAGCAAGGGCCTGAAGACAAACGCGAACACCGCGAAAGCAAAGATCAACTGTGGCGGGTTGAACTGGCCTTTGACCTCACGCCGCTGGGCCCGCTGCATGTGCAGGCACAACTGCTGCGCGGCAACCTGTCTGGCCAGTTATGGGCGCAATACAGCGCCACCGCCGAACTGATCGCCAGCCAACTGGGCGTACTGCGCCAGCGTCTGAAGGACGCGGGGCTGAGCGTGACCGATCTCGATTGCCATCAGGGCACCCCGCCCGCCCATGGCCATACTCCCCTTGAACAACGCTGGGTCGACGAAACCGCATGAGCACACCCACCGAACCGCGTCAGGCGATTGCCCTCAAGTACGACGGCAAACAGGCGCCCACCCTGACCGCCAAAGGCGACGACGCACTGGCCGAAGCCATCCTCGCACTGGCCCGCGAGTACGAAGTGCCTATTTATGAGAACGCTGAGCTGGTCAGATTATTGGCGCGCATGGAGCTGGGCGACAGCATCCCGCAGGAGTTGTACCGAACCCTGGCTGAAATCATTGCCTTTGCCTGGCAGCTAAAAGGCAAATACCCACAGGGGTTTGACCCGGATGCAGGGCCGGTGGAGCGCGACATCACCCCACCGTAAGCCCACCGTTCAGTGCACTGTCGACGTGCTGCGCTGCGTCCAGCAGTTGGCTGTCGCTGCGAAAATCCCCCACCACTTGCAGACCGACGGGCAGTTCACCCGGCGCTCTGGGCAGCGGTATGTTGATCTGCGGCAAGCCAAATGCCATCCAGCACTTGCAGAAGTCAGACGGCCCTGTGGCCTCCAGCCCCAAGGGCGCGACCATGCCGCAGCTAGCCCCGAGCATGGCGTCATAGGGGGCGAACAGCGCTTTGAGGACCGGGGCCAGCGCGGCCAGGCGGGCCTTGGCGGCGGTTTCCTGCTGCCACGTGGTCTGTTGGGCCCGCTCGATCATGGCCACCACCTGCGGGCTGAGTAACTCGGGGCTGGCGTGCCATTCTTTGGCCAGCGAGCGGGCACCCTCGCAATCGTTGATCAACAGATGGTCGTCAAACACCCCGGCAAAAGCCTCCGGCAACTCGACCTGCGTCACTGTGTGCCCCGCCGCGCGGAGCACGTCGAGTGACGCCAGCAACGCGTCGGCCACCGGCTGATCAATGTCGCCCCAGCGTGACGTGCGGCAAAATCCAAACGCTCTGCGCCCACTAGCCCGCGGGCTGCTGGTCAGCCCCGGAATCAACACCTGCGCGACCAAAGCCAGATCCCCCACCGAGCGCCCATACCAGCCCAACGTGTCAAAGCTCGGCGCCAGCGGCTTGATCCCCTCCAGCGAGACCAGCCCGTAGGACGGTTTGAACGCATACACGCCGCAGTACGACGCAGGCTTGAGCAACGAACCCGCGGTCTGCGTGCCCAGCGCCAGAGGAAAAAACCCGGCCGCCATGCCCGCAGCAGAACCGGCGCTGGAACTGCCGGGTGTTCTGTTCAAGTCATGGGGGTTACGCGTTGGCCCGGTCTGCATATAGGCAAACTCGGTGGTATGGGTCTTGCCCATGATCAGCGCGCCCGCCTGGCGCAGCAGCGTCACCACATGGGCATCGCGCGAGGGTTGGTTACCTTGATAGATCGGAGAGTAAAAACACGTGGGATGGTCGTGGGTATCAATGATGTCCTTGACGCCCACCGGTACACCCGCGAGCAAACCGTTGAGTGCAGGTCCTTTCAACTGCGCCACTTGCGTGCGCAGCGCGGCGGGGTCCAGCGAAACAAAGGCCTGGATGTCAGCTTCGCGCGCATCGGTGTGCGCCAAAAAATGCTCAGCGACTTCGCTGGGGCTGATACGCGCAGTGCGCACCTGCTCGGCAATCATCCCGGCATCGGCGGTGTCTAGAAGGCTCATGGTTGAACTCACCTCTTGGCTTTAAGGGTGTTAAACGGCGTACACCGATGACCAATCGGTGAATCCTTTGATCTCAATGGGATTGCCCGACGGATCAAGAAAAAACATCGTCGCCTGTTCACCCGGCGTTCCCACAAAGCGTCGGGTAGGCACCATCACAAAGTCGACGTGGCGATCCTCCAGCCGCGCTTTCAACGCCAGCCAGTCCGGCATTTCCAGCACCACCCCGAAATGCGGCATGGGCACCCAATGCTCGCCCACTTTGCCGGTATTAGTGACGGCAAACGGCTCGCCCAGATGCAATGACAATTGATGGCCGAAAAAGCTGATGTCCAGCCAGGTCTCAGTGCTGCGCCCCTCGATGCAGCCCAAAACCCCGCAATAGAACCCACGCGCAGCGGCCAGATCGTGAACGTGGTAAGCGAAATGAAATAGCGATTTCACAGCAAGCTCCTTGAGCCGGATGCGGCCACATGACCAGGGCAGAAATCATGCCGCGCCATGCTCAAAAGAGATAACCTGTTATTTTTTTCCAGAACGAAATTAATTCTTATGGATACGCGCTACCTGAAAAGCCTGATCGCAGTGGTGGAATGCGGGTCCATTGCCAAAGCTGCACGCCTTGAAGGATTGACCGCGGCCGCGATCAGCCAGCGCATCGTCGCCCTGGAACGCCAACTGGGGCTGGAGTTGTTGCTGCGCGTCGGGCATGAGGCCAAGCCTAGCGCGGCGTGCCTGGACTTATTGCCCAGAGCACGGCGCATCACCCATGAAATAGCGCTGTTGGCCGGCGATGCCGACGCTGAGGGGCTGACCGGCCCGCTGCGCATCGGCGCAATTTCAACCGCGCTCACCGGCATCCTGCCAGCCGCCTTGCGCACCTTGAGCGGCACAAGCCCGCAGCTAAAGCCGATCATTGTGCCGGGCACTTCACACTCGCTGTTTCAGGCACTGGAAGCCAATGAGCTGGATGCCGTCATTGTGGTTGCACCGCCCTTTGATCTGGCCAAGCGGTTTAATGCGCAGTTGCTGCGCCGGGAACCGTTGGTATTTATCGCCCGTGAAACCTCGCCCGAGAGCGTCAACCTGCGTTTGCAGAGCCAGCCCTACATTCAATACGACCCTGACGCCTGGGGCGCCCGGCATGCGTCGCAGTACCTGCAAGACTACGGCGTGCTGCCCACCGCCGTGCTGGAACTGGACGCCCTGGAAACCATCGCCCTGCTGACCGCTGAAGGGTTGGGCGTGAGCCTGGTACCGCGCTGGTCCGGCTTTGAACGCTGGGCCAGCGGTTGTGTGGCAGAGCCCGTGGGCGACGGGCGTTACCACCGCGAGATCGTCCTGATCAGCCACGCACACAGCGCCAAACCACGGATGGTTGCAGCGCTGAGCAGCGCGTTGTTGCGGCCGTAAATTACGATCTATACCCCTACCCTGTAGGAGTTACCGCCCCGTCTTCGACGCCGCACTGTCGCGCTGCAAACAGGTCACTGTAGTCGCTGACGAGGTACGAAGGCTGCGATCGGCTGCGTGCAGCCGTAAAACCATCCACTTCGGGATTCTTG